>CACYEJ010000162.1 GCA_902773395.1 uncultured Ruminococcus sp. | reverse complement strand
TATAGAATAAGACGTGTTGCCGCTCAAGAACTTTCAGAACAAAAAAGCAATTATCCGATTAAAATGAGATTCGGTATAAAAGCAGATCACATAAGAAACACAACAAAGATTGCTTCCTTCGGCGGAACGGGCGCAGTTCCCGATGACCTTGTAAAACTCATCGCTCAGGCGAGCGTTTAAACCAAATACACACCAAAAAGGCGTGCAGAAATGTGCGCCTTTTTGGTGTGCCAAATTGTGAACGGGATAATTGTGCAGATATACAAAAAATAGAAATCGGCTTTACTTTTTCACTAAAATGTGTTATGATTAAGTAGAAATAACAAAATATAGTTATTATTTTAATTAATTGGGAGGTATCAAGCATGAAAAAGAAGAAATTATTGAGTTTATCGCTGGCGGTGACAATGCTCTTCGGTTCTGCGGCGGCGCTACCTGAGGGAGTGTTCATTTCGCAGACAGAGATTAATGCGAGTGCGGAAGAAACCTATAAATCAGGATATTACGAGTATGAGATACTTGAAGATCACACGGTCAAGATCGTGTCTTACAATGGAAATGAGGCATATCTGAATATTCCTGAATATCTTGATGATAAGAAGGTAACGGTAATAGGTGAAGGTGTTTTTGAAAACCATGCTGAGATCAAAAGCATTTCAATTCCTAATTCGATAACTCAGATTGAAAGTTCTGCGTTCAAGAAATGTACTAACTTGTTGGAAGTCAGTATTCCAAAAAGCATAAGCAAAGTCTCTTGGGGTCCGTTCGCTGATTGTGAAAAACTGAAAACAGTTAAATTCGAGACAGGTATAAAAGAAATTCCAGAGTGTATTTTCTCAGAGTGTACCGGTATTGAAGAAATAATTATACCAGATACCGTTACTACTATCAATGAAAGCGCATTCAGTAATGCTGAAAATTTGAAAAAAGTTGATTTGTCTTCGAAGCTTACAAAACTATGTAACAACGCATTTCGAGCTTGCAAAAGCCTCACTGAGATAACGATACCAGATACCGTAACGGTAATTGGTGATGGAGGACTTGGAGATAACGGTTGCTTTGAAGATTGCACGAGTCTTTCGAAAGTAATTCTTTCAAGAAGGCTAACGACACTTAATTGTGCTACATTTATGAACTGTACTTCGTTAAGGGAGATTTTTATTCCTAAGTCAATAAAACAAGCTTATGACTATTATGGTGCAGGCTACTGGGGACCTTTTGATGATTGTACTAATTTGAAGACTGTAGTGTTTGAAGATGGCATAAAAGAGATTCCTTCAAATTTATTCTCATCTTGTCCTGGTATTGAAGAAATAACTATACCCGATACAGTTACTGTTATAAATGATGGTGCATTTAGAAATGCAGTTAATCTGAAAAAGGTTAATCTATCTTCTAAACTAACAAAGTTATGCAATAATGCGTTTAAAGGATGTAAAGAGCTTACAGAGATTGATATTCCAAATACCGTAACAGAAATTGGAGACGGAGGGATAGGAGATAATGGTTGCTTTGAAAATTGCATAAACCTATCAAAAGTTACTCTTTCAAACAGACTAGTAAAACTTGAATGTGCTACATTTATGAACTGTACCTCTTTAACGGAGATTAATATTCCCAAGTCGATAAAAGAAGCCTATGATTATTATGGTGAGGGTTACTGGGGACCTTTTGACGGTTGTACTAATTTAAAGAAAGTAACATTTGAGGAGGGTATAAAAGAGATTCCTTCAAATTTATTTACAGCCTGTCCTGGTATTGAAGAGATAACGATTCCTGATACTGTAACTATTATTAATGATTGCGCTTTTAGAAATGCTGAAAACCTGACAAAAGTAAATCTCAGCAAATCACTTGAGTCGATAGAGAATAAAGCTTTCTCCGGCTGTAAATCTTTGAGTGAAATAGAGCTCCCGAATTCTGTAACCAGTATGGGAGAATACATATTTAATAATTGCACATCATTAAAAACAGCAACGCTGCCAAACAAAAGAGTTAATATCACAAAAGGTACATTCAATGGATGCGCTTCTCTTGAAAAAGTCGATATTCCTGTTACCGTAGAAGCTGTCAGAGAAAGCGCTTTTGAAGGCTGTGAATCACTTAAAGAGATAACGCTTCCTGACGGAGTTACTACTATTGAAAATTATGCATTTCTATTTTGTAGTTCATTAAAAGAGTTTACAGTTCCATTCAGCACAACATATATCGGCGATGAAGCATTCAATGGCTGTTCTGCACTTGAAAAGGTAACAATGCCCGATAATGAGATCAAGCTTGGTGGAAATGCCACATTTTATAATTGTGAGAATCTGAAAGATGTCAAGCTAAGTGAAAAAATCACAAAGATTCCTGACTATATGTTCGCAAACTGTTATGACCTTGAGGCGATAAGGATACCATATTGTGTAGAGTCTATTGAAAAGAATGCTTTTGAGAACACAACTGCTTTGAGTGATATCTATATCAGCGATATTGCCGAGGATTTTGCCGATGATATTTTCTCTTACCCAGGTAATCTTACAATTCACGGCGTTAAGAATTCTGCTGCGAACACCTATGCCGATGACAACGACATCACATTTGTAGCTGATTACACTACACCTATCTCTGCTGCAACAGTCAAATTTGACAAGGAAGCGTATGTCTATACCGGCAAGGCTATCAAGCCTGTGCTTACGCTTTCTCTCAACGGAAATGATCTTGTAAACGGCAAAGACTACACTATTTCTTACAAAGATAATACCAAGATAGGAAAAGCAACTATAACCATCACCGGAAAAGGCAAGTACTGCAGTACTATGACACAGATATTCTATATCACATATGATATTTCTAAAGCTACAGTAACAGGTATTGATGATTCTTATATTTACACAGGTGATTATATCGAACCGATTCCAACAGTTACTCTTAACGGCAAAAAGCTGACAAGCGACATTGACTACAGCGTTACATATGATGATAACAAGTACTACGGAACGGCTACAGTATTGATAACCGGTAAAGGCAGCTATTCAGGAAAAATTGAAAAGCCATTCCAGATCACGAAAGAACCAGTCAATATCTCAGAAGCAAGCATTTATGATCTAAATGATAGTTACACCTTCACAGGTAATGCTATTGAACCGGATTTCACTTTGGAGTATGACTATGATAATCTTGAAAAAGGCAAGGATTACACAGTAACTTATAAGAACAATGTGAATGTAGGTACAGCGACTGTAATTATAAAGGGTAAAGGAGCGTACAAAGGACAGATAACCAAGACCTTTAAGATTACTGAAAAGTCAATCAGCAAGGCAACAATAACCATTTCCAAGGCATCGTACACATACGACGGCAAGGCAAAGAAGCCGACAGTTACAGTCGTTCTTGGTACAAAAACTCTTGTGAACGGCACGGACTACACTGTAGCATACAAGAACAATGTCAAAGCAGGAACAGCAACAGTAACTGTAACAGGTAAAGGCAATTATTCAGGCAGTCTTAAAGCAAACTTTAAAATCAAAAATAGAACTGCATCAGACATTAAGAAGACTCGTCTTGCAGGCGACAACAGATATTCGACAGCGACAAAACTTTCGGGCACGATGTATAAGACTGCAAACACAGTCATTCTTGTAACTGGTCTGAGCT
>CACYEJ010000161.1 GCA_902773395.1 uncultured Ruminococcus sp. | reverse complement strand
TGCCCGGATTTAAATACATTCCCATATCTCTCTCCCCTTTTCATAATAGTAATATACTCTTATTTTACCATATCTAAAGGTGTGATAGCAACATAAAATTGAAAAAAGCTGCTGAAATTATTTGACAACATATTATTGTTTTATAAATATATATCATTTATATTACTGTCGGTTTAGGGTGTCGCTTTTTTTCTTCAAATAGTTTCAGGTGTCAGATTATATCCATAGTGTAAAGGAGATTTGGAATTGCTTTACACTATGGATATAAAATAGTAATAGCTAAAAATGTCCAAAAAGTGGCTTGTAATGGGACTTTTGGGGCATTTGGATTGTTTTTGGATTAATAAAAAGATGCTTATTTTTGATTTAGCTTTTGCAAACTCGACTTTAAATCGTGTAGGGTGTAGTTTTTTTGTAAATCGTGTAAATGTAGACTTATATATTTTATCAAAATAAATAAAGAATTCCGAATAAAGAACTCCAAAAAGTATATATGAATATGAACATAATGTATAATTTTTATTTCTACCATTGCAAATTTTAATATGCAATGGTTACATACTTGAAAAGAACCCATATTTAATGCATCTTTATCTTGCCATTAATACTACGATATTACGTGTTGAACGACATTATTCGTCCAAGTATTTCTCTGTATTATCATAAATAACGGACAATTCATGTATCAATGCCAACATATCTCTATCTTTATCGCTGTATTCATATGTTTTACCAGAACCATTATTCTTTTTTGATCCAAACGAAAGAACTTCGCCTACGGTCTTATTCTTTACTTTTAAGCAAGTACCAACAATCGCAATAACTATCGCAATAAGAATAACAATTACAGCAATCATTCCGCTACCTGTGCCCATGTGTTCATCACCCATCTCTTCATGATGCCTCCCTTCTTTGTTATCGAAAGAAAAAATCAGCTTTTTTACATCCGGAAATTCGTCCATCACAGCTTTTTTTGCATTTTGATATTCCGAATCCTTAACTATATTTTTCATACTCTTAAGTGTGTTCAAAAGAATATTTTTGACCTCAGCTAAGTCGGATTCCTTATATGCATCATAAAAACGAGTAGCCTCTGAATTCGAAAGATACTGCTCCACATATTCCTTGCATCTAATAATAAAGCTATCAATGGTCAATTCTTTCAAAGCCTCAAAGTTAAATAACTGCGAGTTACTCATTATCAGCACATCCCATCAATTATGTTGATAATTCTCGTTCTATAGCTTTCAATTGCTTTAACTTTGTCGGACTCAGACAATGAATCTGATACTTTTTCTTCAAGTTCAGGAGATAATTGAGGGAACTTTTCCACAAATGCACTTAGAGCTATAAAAACAGAATCATATCCTGTTAATTCTTTTACTGTATCATCAAGAATAGTATTTGCTTTTGTGAAATCAAGATCATCGCAAGCCTTACGGAACTCGACTGCTTTGCCTTGCCCACAATACTTAGATACAATATTTGAAATATTGTTTAATTGTTCTCTGGAGCTTGCAACGGCAGATGCAAAACTCGTTGATGGTATTAACTCCATTTCACCCCGTTCCTTTCTCAAACACAAACAGAATTATTTCCTGTCTCGGTTTTATCATCTTCTATGAAATCGCTGACAATAATGCTCCATGTATCCATAAATGTCGCTGTACATTCACCAATAGCCATAATGTTAGATTTGCGAAGATTATACGATTCAATTTCTGATTTATATTTATCTCTATCATCAACTGCAGAACGAAAACGCTCAAAACAAATCTTATATCTCTCATTCATATTATCAAAGGCTTGTTCGAGTTCATTAACCAAGGATGTCATGTACTGATCAATGACCGAATTTTTCAGCGTGTCGCCAATTATTTTAGCTATATGATTCTCATATACGGCAATTTTAAACCTTTCTTTCAACTTTTCATCGCAGACTTTTCGGAAATCATCTTTTGAAGCTGAAAAAATCAACTTATAATCTTTATGAGTTGCAAATCCAAATAACTTTTTAAAGAATGTGGTAATATTTGTTAAAAACTTCTTTTCAAAAAGAGTAGATAGGTTGCCATAGAGATCAAAATCTATAGAGCCAACTTCAATTATGACACTACTGGGATGTACCATTTTTGTAGCAAACTCAAATTCTGGAAGTCTGGGTAATTCCAGGGCTATACGTTCTTTTTCAAGATTACTGCGACAAATCTCACTCTCGGTACTCAGTAACTGCTGTCTGTACTTAACAATTTCTTTAACCTCACTGTTAAGTTTTGAAAGCTGGTTATAAATGTCGTTTGCTGTATCTTCCACTATTTTTTTTGCAACCCGGTTCGCAATTACCTTGAAATCATCTGCTGTAAATAAAGAGTCGATCTTATGACCGTCAAACTCATAAGAATTAGACACCCTTTTCCAAACAGTGTCCACCATCATAGAATACATTGCCTCAGCTATATTTTTCATTTCGCAGCGACTGCTGCATGACCCACGCTGACTTGAAATTATCTTTCTATAATCGCCGTGAAATGTTCTTAAAAGACTAAACGGGGCAAGACGCTTAAGATCATCTTGATTAAAATCAGGACTTAAAATACCTTGAACATTATTGGTGTAGTCACTAATAATGCCGGATATTTTACAAATCTTTTCGTCGTCATCAAAAATAAGAGATTCAATATTAGCAATATAGTCAAGAATACTTTGAATCTTATTTTTCTGAGATGAAATCTCAAAAGTAACATTATTTACGATTTCATCCCTTGCCTTACTTTGCGCAACGTAAGATACATAGCTCATAAGTGCCGGCATACCGCTGTCTTTTTTGAATACATCATAGGAAATCGTTTGAACTCCATGATAATACTCAAGATTCTCAGAATGGGTATGTAACCAAGCAAGAGCAGGAACATCTCTATGAGTCATCTTAACGCGCTTCATTTCTCCGATAGGAAGATTATTTTCCGCATTAAGTTCAGTAACACCAGCCTTTTCAGCTTCTATTGCATTAAAATACTCTAATGAACAAGTGGGAAAAATAATACAATCTTTATAAGCCTCGTCGATATTGGCAAGCCTTGTCTTCAAAAAGTCAACAGACAATACAAAAGATTTAGGACTTTGTGTATCTGTATATCTGACATCAATTTTGTTCAATGCAAAAATAAGAGAATGGAATTTACTATGAGCGGTGAACGTCTCTTTTACCTTACGAAGGTACTCTTCTTCAGATGTTGTAAGATATTTTGAATAATCAATAGCAAAAACAGCTACATCACATTTTTGCATCGCTCTTTCAGCTACATCTGCATGTGTTGTTCCTGCCGCATCCGGACCCGCAGTATCGAAAATGGTGTATGAGGAGAAATTGTTTTCCTCTGTAACGTATCCGATATGCATATCAGGCAAAGCAAATCCCTGTTCTCTGTTGTTCTGAGCTGTTCTAAAATGCTCGTTAATTACATCGTAAATATCCTCACGAGTATTAAACTCTTGCTGTACACCACCTTCAAGCTGTAGATGGTACATATTATCAGGACTTTTCTTATAAATGCAATTATTCGGCGTTGCAAGCTCAGTGCTCGTAGGAGCAATCTGCTCACCGAGGAAACAATTAACTATTACGCTCTTTCCTGCTTTTTTGGAAGCGGCTACAGCAAATTTCAGTTCAACATCAATAGCTTTATGTATCTGAGCTTTAATTGATGTGCAGGAATCAAGTGCATCGTCAATGTCTTTGAGTCTTTCAGCTTTCGTAGGATTATTCTTATCTATTTCCTTTTCAATTTTATGCCTGAGATCGAGCAGCTTTGTAACAGCGACCTCGCAGCCATCAAGCAGCTCGTTGACATTTTTCATGAAACGTTTTGTTTTGTCAGCATCCCTTTCTTCCTTTCTGAGAAGTATATCGACCTTTTCCAAAGGATACTCAATAAAGATCAGCTGTTGAACTATAAAAGCAAGCTGTACACGATCATTGCTTTCAACAACTATCCTGCACATATCCTTGCCGTCCAATTCGTTAACAAGGCTGCTCATAGAAGTGATTTTTCTGCTTCTTTTCCCATTTCTTGCAGAATAAGAAACACTTAAATCCTTTTTTTCGTAGCAAACCTTAAATTTATATAAATACTCCGCATCAAGACCTCTGCCTCTATCATAAAGGGAGTCAATATAATCATAAAGTGTATCTGAACCGGAATATACAAAGACTGTATTGGGATCATCACCAAGATCTGTCTTGATTACGCATACGTCGTCTTTGATACTATTACCAAATAATTCCTTATATTTCATAACTCATTTCTCCAATTAGTTATCAAGTGAATCAAGAATACCGCTAATTGCACTAATAATTGCCGCATTCTGTTCTTGCTCACGTCGCTGTTTGTCTAAAAGCTGAGTTTCCTTATACTTAATTCTATAAAAATTAGAACTCAGGAAAGCTCCAAAACTTTTACTGTCAATATAATCAATGATGTCATCTATTGATTTTGCCTCTCTTGCAACAAAAGGCTTCTCCATACTAATAGCACGGACAAACGCATTTACAAGTACATCCTGCAATATTTGAATGTCAACATCAAAATCAGCTCTGAAATCATCAACTGAATACAAATTGCCTGCTCTTATGGAGCTATGATAACGATCATAGTAGCGAGTGAACGCTGCTTTATCTGCAACACTACAAGGTTCATTGCTTTCAATCAAGGTGTAGAGTGTGTTCTTTACGAGGTTTACCTTGAAATCTTCGGTTTTATCCATAGCTCTACCGATTGCTTTCTTAACCTTATCAACTATACTGTTTATATCACCTCCCGTTGCAGAAAATGCCTTATCAAGAAATCCTGAAATTTCTTCCGGAATTTCACGTAAACCTGTAATTCTGCAAATATCATCCGAAAGCAAGCGCAGCGAATCTGCAATATTAAGATAATGATGAAAAAGAAGCATCATACAAAGCGGCTGATCTTTCGGGGCAATGTCTATGTATGCTAAATCATTCTCGCAATCAGGTTTCCTATAGAAAACTGACAAACTGTAAAAATTGTCAATGCTATCATAGAATTCTCTAAGTCTTTCGGAATTGTATTGGCTTAAAACAAGTATTTGATATATGTAGCGTGAATAACGCTCGATAAGGCTCTGATAATATAGCTCATTACTATGATCAGATGTTAGCAAATCACTTCTAAAGACAGCAATCTCTGTTTTCAAAGCATCAATAATATCAGCACGGTACGGTGAATCTTCATCTACACCCATAGAATCAAGGATAATATTCAGTATCTGAGCAGAATACTCGATATGGTGTTTGTCAGCAATATTGATTACATTCCGAGAAAAGTCTCCGTACATTTGCTTAAATTTTGTCTCTCTTATGTAAGACTCAATACGTCCCACGTCATCATGATTACCAATGTACGGAGTATGTTTCTTTGCGTAATCAAGCAATTCGTCTGAAACACTATACTTATC
>CACYEJ010000160.1 GCA_902773395.1 uncultured Ruminococcus sp. | reverse complement strand
CTCTCATTGAGCTTTCACACACAGGTATAGATTTCTCGTACAAGAACAAAGCTATCGGGCGAATAGGCTGCTTTTCGACCTTAGGAATAAATCATACAGGGTTGGAATTTGAGCTTAACAATTCGGCAGAGTACATGGCATGGGTCGTCAGGGCAAGCGGACAGATTTCATCGTCGCTCAAACTTGTTTATGCGAACAAGAATATTACTAACGGCTATAAAGCAGGGTTACATTTTGCGTGTGAGACTTATAGTGACGGAAATCTGTATCTTGATGACAATAACAATATTAAATTGCTTGAGTCTGGAGTAGGCTATGAAGGTGTATTCAGTTTCGGCGACTACAATTCAAGTTCAAATGTTTTTGACAGGCGTATTACTCTCAGCAAAAACTATTTCAACATTTGGAATAATGTCGGAATAAATTTCTACAGTGCCCTGAATATGCATAATTTTGTGATTTATAACACCAATCTTGTAAATTCATCAGACAGCAGATTGAAAACAAATATTCAGCCGACAAAAATAAACGCGCTGGATTTCATAAACGCGCTCGAATTGAAACAGTTTGAATGGATTGAGTCTGGCGAGTTCGAGCCTGTCGGCGTAATTGCACAACAGTTGCAGGAGATAGCGCCCGAGCTTGTTGAGGAGGTTGACGGGAAACTGTCAATCAAAACCACCAAGTTTATTTTTTATTTATTAAAAGCTGTACAGGAATTATCAGATAAAAGTGGGAAAAACACAAAAAGCAAATGGCAAGACCCGTATTCTGACGAAGAAAAGCGGGATTTCTGCAAAGGATACAATGACGAGCTTGACGGATTATCGAAAATAAGTGCCAGAACGAAAGCTATTCCGTCAACCGAGCACAAATCTCCAAAGAATAAGAAAGGTGACAGCAATGGCAGAAAATAAGAATCTTCCATTATCAGTAATATTAGAGGAAGCAAGGAAGGACTACGTTAACGCGATTCAGAGCGTAACCAAAAAGTACAATCTTCCGGCTTATCTTGCAGAACCTATAATGGCGGGTATCTATGCGGATGTGAGAATGCAGAAAATGAACGAGCTCGCAAATGATTACGCAAGTATCAGAAGCGAGGCTGCAGACGGCTCCGAAGAGAAGGAAGACAGTGAGTAATGGCAAACATCAGCAGTTATCTTAATGCCATCAGTGAAGCGATCCTCGGTGAGGAAGTCCGCACGTCGATTATCAACGCGATCGCCGCGATAAACGACGACAACGAATCATATCAGCAAATCAAAGCGGATATTCATACCGACAAGGAAGCTATTGACTCTCAAGTGGCGATATTCTCAACATTGGTTATGCAGGCAACAACGCTCCAGAACAGTATAAATTCAGCTTTCACCTCCGCGAATATAGCAAAAACCGATCTGATCACCGCAACCGGTAACGCGAATACTATAAACAGTACTTTGCTTGCGACGATCACAACGGCAACAACCAAAAAGACGGAGCTCGACGCTTTGGTTGAGGAATGCGAAGACCTGAATACCAGCCTGTACGGAATGACGATCACGGCCAATAATGCGCGTAACAGCTTGGGAACGTCCACAAGCTCGGCATTAGGAGCAAAAGGCGATTTACAAACGGCAATTACACAATCTGTAACCGCGAAATCAAACCTGGACGGTTCGATCAACACTTCGGTATCCCGAAAATCTCAGCTCGAGGGTGTAATCACCAGCAGTAATACGGCTATAAGTAACCTTACCGCCTCTATCTCAACCGCAACTCAGCGAATCAATTCTCTCACGTCTTTGAACACTGCAGCTGACGCAAAAATCGCTCAGCTCAACGGCCTGACCAGCGATTTTGAGACCATCAATAAAAAAGCGCAGGACAGGCGCGACGTTGCCGACGCCACGCTGAGTTACCCTGCGATCAGCTATTTGGAGCTGTACTATTATGACAAGTCAGACGTTGACGATTTGCTTGACGAGCGCGAAGCCGCTATATATACGCAAGTAGCTCAAATGATTGCGGACGCAAACTCAAACAACAGTTAACGCCTGCAAAGCCGCAGAATCCGCTAAACGGCATGATCTGCGTTTTGCAGAGTAATTTGACATATATATTTTTTAAGCCGCTCACGGGCAATACAGAGCCGTTTGAGCGGCATTACTATTTTATTTCAAAGGAGCAAAGGATATGGATTATTGTACATGGGCAACAGAATATAAAAACACAGCGGACGAGCTAACGCAGGTAATCAAGCGGCTGAACGCGCAGAAAAAGCTTGCCTCAAAATACGAGCGCAGTGCGATTGAGAGACGGCTCAAAATTTACAGAGCCTCCCGCAACGAATGCATGGAAACCGCCGAAACTTTGCTCCGAAGAGGAAGGAGATACGGAATATGAGTGAAGAAATCAACACCATCGAAACCGAGGAAAACGAGCAGGAGCCTGATGCCGTACAGAACGGCGAGGAGCCTGACCGGCAACCGGCGGAAGAACCGGCAGGCACGGAACCTGAGAGCGGAGAATCCGATAACACAGAGCCTG
>CACYEJ010000159.1 GCA_902773395.1 uncultured Ruminococcus sp. | reverse complement strand
CACCATAAAATATAATCTTTCGATTAAAACTAAAACAGGCAAGAGCTTGCGAATTGCCGGTCTGAGAAAGAAAAGTGCTGAATTTTAACGCTTGTGAGTATAAATATGAAAGTCTAATCAAACTTTTCTACGGATTGAATAAAAATCAAATTAATTATCTACAGGAATACCGTTATTCCTGCAAAGTGTGAGCCAGTCATTGTATTCAGTCAGCAACTGTGCATAAAGCTCATTGTCGTTGACATCGTTGATATTACTGAAATTGACAAAGTTGGCGTTGTCTATAAATCTTCCTTTTAGGTCATCGAGCTTCTCCAAAAAGTCAAAACGGGCATCACCGATACCGACAAATTTCCAGAAGATATTGTATCGTGAGGCTTCAATTAGAGCCTTCTTTGAATCTGCTTTATCAGCATTAGCACCATCTGTGATAAAAACTACAAAGGTAGGAATTCTCATAGGCTGCTTACGTGCGTAACGCATGGTAATCTCCTTGATGATAGGAGCATAATTAGTGCCACCAAAATGATCTTTTTTAGACATAATCACGTTCTGCACATAGCCGTTAAGATTCTTCTCTGTAACTGTTTCAAGCTCCTTGAAAGTGCTGTCAAACCAGTAAAACTCCAATTCGCCGTTATCGTCAAAGCACATTGCCATTGGGAAAATTCTTTCCAGTAAATCTTGTACCGTTCCATTTTTGTACATATTGATCATAGAACCGGAGTGATCCAAAACAAAGACAACTCTTGCAACGGCAGCAGTGATGTTGTTTTTCTTAACCTCGTTGAGAATAATATCTTTTCTTAGAGATATTTTCTTTTGAAGACTTACACTGCCAGTAGAAACAGGTTGCTGTTGAAAGTTATTGCTTGTTGCAGCGGAGCTGTTAGTGGTGCTCTTAGAATTAAAAATATTAAAAACTCCCATAAATTTCGTCTCCTTTAAGATTATTATGTTATATGTTTACAGTATACCATATAATTTAATTAAAATCAATATACAAATGTTCTTTTACTAAAAAAATATTTAAAAACTTTAAAATACTACAAACACGCAAAAGATATCATCTGCATACTATAATAACAGTAAAGAAGTATAATTCTTTACCTGAATAGAGGTGATCAATTTTGGAAAGTAAAAACCTGATAATGATGACATCAATCACAAATGCTATGAAAGCAAAGGACGTTCTCTCAAAGAAAGGGATACGTGCGGAAATTGTAAGAACCCCAAAGCGTAAAGCTAAATCAGGCTGCGGATACAGTCTTTATGTGCCAAAAAACTACCAAAAGGCTGTTTCAATTATAAAGGCTTCCGGAATTAGGATCATGGGTACGTTAAGTGTGGCGGAGGGTGAGGATAAATGATATATCTCGACAATGCTGCAACTACATTCCCGAAGCCGATGAACGTGCGGCGTGCCGTAAATAATGCGTTGAGCAGCTACAGTGCCAATCCCGGCAGAGGCGGTCATTCACTTGCACTGAAAGCATCTGAGGAAATCTATTTGTGCCGCAGCAAGATTGCAGATTTTTTTCGAGAGAGTAATCCCGAAAATATTATATTTACAATGAATTGCACCCATGCAATAAATATAGTTCTAAAAGGTCTGTTGAAGCCCGGCGATCATGTGGTTGTTTCAGATTTGGAGCATAACGCTGTAATGCGGCCGCTGTTTGCTTTGAGCAAGCAAGATGTAACGTATACCATAGCAAGCGTTTCAAACGACAGCAGCGATGAAACTCTCGAAAATTTCCGAGCTGCAATTCAGCCAAATACTAAACTTGTGGTATGTACTCACGTTTCCAATGTATGGGGAATAAAGCTGCCGATCGAACGGATTACGGCGATGTGCCACCAGTACGGCATACCTGTATTAATAGACGCTGCCCAAAGTGCCGGTATTCATAATGTTGATATCGAAGAAAACAAATTTGATTTTGTGTGCATGCCCGGACATAAGGGACTTTTTGGACCTATGGGAACAGGTGTGCTGATAACTCCGCATTATCAAATGCTAAAGCCGTTTATAGAAGGGGGCACAGGCAGCAGCTCAGCACAATTTGAACAGCCAGATATACCTCCGGATAAATTTGAAAGCGGCACACAGAACCTAATTGGAATTGCCGGATTGAGTGCCGGTGTTGATTTTGTAAGGTCCACTACTCCAAATAAAATTTTGAAGCATGAAGTAGCTTTGCTCTCACAGCTTTATGATAATCTAATGAAGAATTCAAAGATAATTCTATATACTAACAGACCTACGATTCAAAACTCAGGAGGTGTATTATCTTTCAACGTAAAGGATAAAGACAGCGAAGAGGTAGCCGCATTTTTGAATAGGAACGGTTCGATTGCTGTACGAGCGGGACTACACTGTTCACCGCTTGCACACCGACATTTCGGTACAGAGAAAGTTGGTGCAGTGCGTGTTGCACCGTCTTACTTTAATACTTCGGCGGAGATTAATACTCTTTCTAGGATATTAATAAAAATATAATCATATTACAATAAACCGGTAAATATAATAATGTAATCTGTCTGTAAAAAACGGCTTAAAGATTATTATAATTATTGTTCAAAAATATGCAGTTTTAAAATCAGCAGTACAGCGGCATATGAAATATAAAAAATATAATCAAACTAGTTATTATAATAATTTAAAATAACATGTCTAATATTTTTAAACAGCATAATGAATCAATTAATTTCTTATGCCGCACTGCTCCGTAATCACGCAAATCATTTTTATTTTTGTAACCTGTCTGAGTTGATATTGTAATTCGAGAATAAATTTTTGTGCATGAGTTTTGAAAAAAAGGTTGCATATCTTAAATTTTGTGGTAAAATATTATTGTAACGTATTTTTGTTAATGGGTCGTACTGCTTCTTTAGATTATGTAAATAAAGAAATAGTATGTGAAAATCTCTTTTTAAAACTCGAAGGAATTATCAAGCTATGGGAGTAATTAATCAAATTATTGAAAACTTTTTTGCTATAATGCGAACCTTTCAGCTAAAGGACGCCGTAGATATTATAGCAATAGGATTTATAATATATTATCTGATTAAGCTGGTGAGGGAAACTCGTGCGGTGCAGCTTGTAAAGGGCATATTTATTCTTTTGCTCCTTTACGGCTTTGCGTATATTTTTAAGCTTACGATGCTTGCAGCCATGCTTAACCGGTTCTTTGAATTTGCCGTCTTGGTGCTGTTCATATTGTTTCAGCCGGAAATGCGTAAAGTATTGGAGCAGCTCGGAAGAAGCAACTATACCTACCGAAAGCTGCGAAACGTGTTTACCGATTCGGCAAAGGAAGAGGATATTATAAAGCAGAAGAAAACAATTTCTATTTTTGTTGATGCCGTTATGCAGCTTCATTCCAAGAAAACAGGTGCTTTGATAGTCTTTGAAAGAAGAACTCGTCTTGGAGATATAGCTTATACGGGTACGATCATCAATGCAACGCCGTCAATTATGATGATTGGAAATCTTTTCTTCAACAAAGCTCCTCTGCATGACGGTGCTATGATTGTAAGAGACGGTATGATATATGCTGCCGGCTGCATATTGCCGCTGACGCATAACGAAAATGTAGACGATAATCTCGGTACTCGCCACCGTGCCGCACTTGGCGTAAGCGAAGAGTCTGACGCTGTTGTTGTTGTTGTTTCAGAAGAAACCGGCTCTGTTTCAATTGCCCTTAACGGTGAGCTTACAAGGGATTATACAAGAGAATCTTTGACTAACGAGCTAAATAGGCTTCTCATTGAAGAAGAAACGGAAGTTCCCGAAAAGTTCTCTTTTTTATCAAACGGTAGAAAGGAGAAGAAAAAAGATGAGCAAGAGTAAGTCACCGGCTTCAAAAAAGCCTGATGAAAAAAAGAGGATATCTGCAAATGTGCTTTTTAACAGTGACAGATTTCTTTTGGTGTTTTCGTTTGTGGTAGCGTTCTTTATATGGACGGCTGTTTCTGCAAACGGCGGCGAAACGGTAAATTACCCGATATCAGATGTTCCCGTTACAATGGAGCTGTCGGAAGAGGCGGAAGCCGACAATCTGTCTGTAGTTAGTATTGACGGTGTTTCGGTAGACGAATTTACAACAAGAGTCAAGGTGAGAGGCAACAGCGTTACCGTAGGTTCTCTTACACCGTCCGACATTCAGGTTTATGGTTCTAATGTGGGTACTATTGCCACATCTGGTACGTATCCTGTACAGCTCACAGCCAGACGCTTGGGCGTAAAGACCAACTATGATATTATCTCTGTCGAGCCGTCTGAGGTAACAGTTGTAGTTGACAGAAATATCAGTAAAGAGTTCGTCATAGATACCTCGATGATTAATGCCAGTGCTCCGGCAGAATACTATATGGGCAGTCCGGTACTTTCTGAAAAGACAGTAACAGTTAGAGGTCCAGAACAGAGCGTGTCAAAGGTTGCAAAAGCTGTAGTTCTTGTGGATGATATTGAAGGCGAGCTTGTAAAGACAGAGGTTTTTGAAGGCAAGATAAGTCTGCTTGATTCCAATGACAATGAAATTAAGGACGATTCGATTGTAATTGATCCGATTACTGTTGATGTTTCTATCTCAGTCCTCATGAAGAAGACAGTGCCGATAGAGCTTGATTTCGAAAACGAACCGGATATATTTAATCCCACAGGATTCATAACAATTGAACCTGCAAATATTGAAATCGCCGCCTCAGCAGATATTATAGACACTATAGACAAAATCACTGTTGGAACTTTGAATTTCAGCGATTTGTCATATGGCACACCGTCTGCATCTTTTGATGTGGTGATGCCTGAAGGCGTTAAGAATTTTAACAACATCGAAAAGGTTGTGGCAAAATTCGATTTTACCGAGTATTCGTCAAAGACTTTTGTAATAGCGGATTTTGATTTTGTCAATGTTCCCAGCGGATATTCAGCCGGTTACTCCTCTTATAGAAGTATTCTAGTAAGAGTGATTGGTCCTCAGGACGCAATCTCTGAACTTAAAGCTTCTGAGGTAACTGCAACGATTGATCTGACAGATGCAAAAACCGGTACGCTTGATATGCCGGTAAACGTAAATATTAATAAAACTACGTCATGTTGGATTTACGGTAATTATGATGTCAATGTAACTGTGAGCGATGATGAGTCTGTTTCAATGTATCAGCCCAGCACCAGCTCAGCTGTTTTGGATACAGATTCAGATATTAATGAATAACATAATTAAAGTCAAAAATAAGTAAAAAACCTCCTTAAAAATCGGGAGGTTTTTTGTTTTTTTGTAATTGATATATTGAAATTTAGTCGAATAAGTGTTAAAATAATAAATATTACTTTTTATATTTGGAAAAGTTTAAGGGGACGCTTGCTATGATGAAAAATTGGGTTGTATCGAAAGTGGATAAAAACAAAGCTACAAGAATATCTAAGGAGTATTCATTGCCGTTGCTTGCTGCTGTGCTTTTGGTATCTAAGAATTTTAAAGACGATAATGAGATGCTTGATTTTATCTATGAGGAAGCTAACTTTACAGACCCCTTTCTTATAACTGATATGGATATCGCTGTTGAAAGAATAAATCGTGCAGTAGATAATTTTGAAAAGATATGTGTATACGGAGATTATGATGCAGACGGAGTAACATCTACTGCTGTGTTATATTCGTATTTTGAAAATATTTCCGCTAACGTCATGTATTATATTCCCGACCGTGAGGGAGAGGGCTATGGTCTGAATATGTCTGCCGTGGAAAAGCTAAGTCAAAACGGCGTTAATTTAATAATTACGGTTGATAATGGAATTTCTGCATATAATGAAATTGAGCATGCAAATGAACTTGGTATTGATGTAATTGTCACAGATCATCATACACCACCTCAGAAGCTTCCTAATTCTGTTGCAAATATCAATCCACATAGAATAGACGATAAAAGTCCGTACAAGGAGTTTTCTGGCGTTGGAGTTGTTTTTAAGCTGATTATGGCATTGGAGAACGAGAATTTGAGTGCAGAGGATATTGTTGATTTGTATGCGGATATTTGTGCTGTAGGTACAATAGGCGATGTTGTTAGCTTGACCGGAGAAAATCGGTTGCTTGTAAAAGAGGGACTGAGGTGCTTTAATGAGAATGTTCGTCCCGGTCTTGCTGTTTTGCGTAGTAAGGTGGGCTATGAAAATAAGCCGGTTACATCTACGGCGGTTGCTTTTAATATTGTTCCCAAAATCAATGCCTGCGGACGTTTGGGCGGTGCAAATAAGGCAGTACAGCTTTTTTTAACCGAGGATTATGAAGAGGCTAGTTCGCTTGCCGATGAGCTGATTGAAGAGAATAGAATCAGAAAGAATATAGAAAAAGAAATCCTTTCCGAGGTCATAGCAGCTATAGAAGCAAACGATGATATTAAACTCAGAAAAATACTTGTTGTAGAGGGTAAGGATTGGCACCAGGGAGTAATCGGAATTGTCGCTGCACGTATCAAGGATTTGTACGGAAAACCGGCTATGATTATTACATATAACGGTGATTCCGCAAAAGGCTCAGGCAGAAGCATAGAAGGCTTTCCAATGTGCGATGCAGTTACCTATTGTAAGGATTTATTGACCATTTTTGGCGGTCATCCTATGGCTGCCGGTTGGTCTTTACCAACAGAGAATATACCATTGTTTAGAGATAAGATAAACGAATATGCAGATATTATAGAAGCGGAGTTCTATCCTCAGCTTGATATTGTGTGCAAGCTGAATCCGGCTGCGTTGAATTTGGAAATGGTTCAAGGGCTATCTCTTCTTGAGCCTTTCGGTACTGATAATCCCAGTCCTGTATTCGGTTTTTACGATGTGACTGTTACAAACGTGATACCTTTATCCGGCGGAAAATATGTGAAGCTGATGATTTCAAGAAATTCTCCGGAGATACCGGTACTGTTCTTTAATTGTACCATTGATGAGTTTCCTTTCGTTAAGGGTGACGTTGTTAATCTTGCGGTCACACTCGATGTGAATGAGTTTAACGGCAGACAGGATATTGCTATATACGCTAAGGATATCTGTTTTGCAGGATCTGATTATAAAGAGATGCTTAAAAGCAAGCAGATTTATGAGGAGTATATGCTCGGTAAATCTGTCACTGATAAGATAAAAAAGGAATTATCTGTTACAAGAGATGATTTTGTTATTGTGTATAAATATCTTAGGAAAAACAGAGGCTTTGCCTTTGCGCCTGAAATATTGCATTTTAGAATAAAAAATGAAAATATTAATTATGGTAAGCTGATGCTTATTCTTGAGGCTATGAAAGAATTAAACCTTATTAAAATGAATCCTGCGTCTTCGAGGCTTAATATAGAATTATCTGAGAATCCGCCAAAGGTGAATGTGCTGTCTGCACAGGTTCTCAAACGCTTAGAATAAATGCAGGAGCTGTAGATATTATTTTATTATAGGGGTGTGTTGAATATGGCTGCAAACAGAAAGTATTATCAGGACTATGAGGAGCTTTGCGAACTTATAAAGCTGAGCCACGCTGAGTATGATTTGGAAAAGATTGAGCGAGCCTACCGTCTTGCTGATAAAATGCACGGTGACCAGCGAAGAATCTCCGGTGTTCCGTATATTTTGCATCCGACTTCCGTAGCCTGTATCGTGGTTGATTTGGGCATGGATACAGATTCGGTTGTTGCTGCTTTGCTTCACGATGTAGTAGAAGATACGCCTGTAACCCTTGAGGAAATAACGGAGCAGTTTGGCAGCGATGTGGCACACCTTGTAAACGGTGTGACCAAAATCAGCAAAATCGCTTACACATCACGTGAGGAGCGTCAGGCTGAAAATGTGAGAAAGATGCTTATTGCTATGGCTGATGATATAAGAGTTATCATCATCAAGCTTGCCGATCGTCTGCACAATATGCGTACAATTGACTGTATGCGTGAGCAGAAGAGAAGAGATATCGCCCTTGAAACTATGGAGGTTTTCGCTCCTATTGCTCACCGTCTTGGTATTAAGGCAATCAAGGACGAAATGGAGGACTTGTCACTCCAGTACCTAGACCCTGTCGGTTATAAGGAGATAGAAACTCATTTGTTAAATAATATGGCAGACGGTCAGGGCTTTATCAATAAAATTATGGCTCAGATTTCAGCCCGTGTTTCGGAGTATATCAAGGACGCTGTGGTCAGCGGAAGAGTCAAGAGTATTCACGGTATCTACAAAAAGCTAATTATTCAGGGAAAGTCCCTTGAAGAGATTTACGACATATATGCAGTGCGTGTTATTGTAAATAACGTTGTTGACTGCTACAACGTGCTTGGAATTATTCATGATATGTTCCAGCCGCTTCCTAACAGATTCAAGGATTATATTTCCACACCGAAGCCGAATCTGTATCGCTCGCTTCATACAACTGTAATCGGTTCGGACGGCGTACCTTTCGAGGTACAGATCAGAACACAGGAGATGCACCAGACAGCAGAATACGGTATCGCTGCACACTGGAAATATAAGCTTGGCATGTCAAGCAAAAGCTCTATGGATGAGCAGCTTGCATGGATAAGACAGATGCTTGAAAATCAGGCAGACAACCACGATCCCGCAAGACTTATCAAGGATATCAAAACTGATCTCTCCTCTGATGAAGTATTTGTATATACACCAAAGGGTGAGCTGATTAATCTTCCTATGGGTTCAACAGCTATTGACGTAGCATATGCTATTCACAGTGCCGTAGGAAACAGAATGTTGGGAGCAAAGGCAAATTATAAGATTGTACCGATTGATTATGTAGTGAAAACAGGCGACATCATAGAGATTATTACAGGCAAAGAAGGCTCTGTAGGTCCAAGCCGAGATTGGCTGAAAATTGTAAAAACAAGCGATGCAAGAAATAAAATCAGACAGTGGTTCAAGCGTGAGAAGCGTGAGGAAAATATTGTCTTAGGCAAGGCTGAGTTTGAGAAGGAATGTAAGAAGAACGGCTTTGAGCTTTCCGAAAAGGAGCTTGAGGTTATGATGGAGCCTATACTTCGCAAGAAAAATATTCCCTCAATGGATCATTTCTATGCTTCGATCAGCTATGGCGGAACAGTACTTTGGAAGCTTATGCCGAGAATTAAAGAAGAGTACACTAAGCTGCTCGAAGAGCGTAAGAAAGCCGAGGGTATAGAAGAAGAATACGTTGTTCCGATTGTTGAGGAAAAACCAAAGCCGAAGGTTTCCAAGAGCGGTGTTATCATTGACGGCATGGACGATGTGGAGATCAAGCTTTCAAAATGCTGTACACCGCTTCCGGGCGATGATATCATTGCGTTTATTACTAAGGGACACGGTATTTCGGTTCATAAGAGATCGTGTTTGAATGTTCCAGTAAATATTGACGATGCTGAGGATCCTACACGCTGGATTTCTGCAAGGTGGTCTGAGTCTATTAACAGCTCGTTTAGAACAATTGTAGAGATTAAATCGTATGACAGAACGGGACTTGTTGCAGACCTTGCGGGACAACTCGGAAATATGCACATCAATATTCACAATATGAGTTCCAAGAGTACGGGCAATGGGCTTGCGGTTATAAATTTTGATATTACCGTTAAAAATAAGTCACATCTTCGTGATATTATTTCACGTCTAAGCTCAGTAAGAGGGGTTCTCTCAGTTGAAAGAACTAACAGATAATTTATTATTTTAGGAGTGAATAGCTTGAAGGCTGTTGTTCAAAGAGTGGCAAATGCAGAAGTTGTAGTTGAGAGTGAATCAGTGGGTAAGATTGGCAGCGGTTTACTGGTGCTTTTGGGAGTTCACGAAAGCGATACCGAGCATGAAGCGGATATACTTGCTGCAAAAATCGCCAAGCTCAGGATTTTCACAGATTCAAACGATAAGATGAATTTGTCGCTTGACGATATAGGCGGGGCTGTTTTGGTTATATCCAATTTCACACTTTACGGTGATTGCAGTCACGGCAGACGTCCCAGCTTTTTTGCTGCCGCACGTCCTGAGAAGGCTGATCCGCTGTATGAATATTTTTGTCACAAGCTGAATGATAACGGAATTGAAAATGTACAAAAGGGCATTTTTGGTGCAGATATGAAGGTATCGCTTCTTAATGACGGACCTGTTACGCTTGTGATTGATACAGATGATTTGAAATGAGGTTGCAGAATGATAAAAGTCGAAACAGTTGAAGTGACGGAGCTTGCCACAAATTGCTATATTGTTACAGATGAAGCCACGGGAGATACTGCTGTTATAGATCCCGGCGAGTTCACAAAGAGATTGGATCGTGAGCTTTCTATTATCGGATATGATAAAATTAAGTATATTCTGCTTACTCACGGTCATTTTGATCATGTGGGTGGCGTGAATGAAATTGTAGCCAAAACAAACGGCAAAGCAGAGGTAGCTGTGGCGGAAAAGGATATACCGATATTAAGCAATCCTGTATTTAATCTATCCGAGGGTTTTACGGGTGTGCCGCTTGATAACGTAAAATCAGATATCGCTCTGCACAACGGAGATAGGATTACGCTTGGTGAAAGTGTTTTTCGTGTGCTTGCCACACCGGGACATACGGTGGGTTCAGTCTGTTTTATTTGTGATGATAAGATATTTTCGGGAGATACTCTTTTTTATTGCTCAATGGGCAGAACAGATTTCCCTACAGGCGACGCTAAAGAAATGCTTGCTTCACTGAGAAAGCTTGCGTCGCTTTCCGGAAACTATACGGTGTATCCCGGACATAATATTACGACAACTCTTGATTTTGAGAGAAAGAATAATCCGTACATTAACTTGTAGTGATAATATATAAAGTTTTGAACAAACCTTTTAAATAATAGCTATAATAAATATTTATTGACAGAAAGTACCGAGAACATTAATTATGTTTATTTATATTGATAACCATACCTTTCATTACGAAGTTGAAAACCTTACAAGGCTTTTCTTCCCAAACAGCCGTCTGGAGGTTGTTAAGGAAATTCCTGAGGTTATGACCGAGCCGTATGTGTATACGTCCTACGCTGAAAAGAACGGCAGCGTTGAAATAACCGTTGAAGTCAATACCGGCGAGTATCATGAAAAAACAGAAAGGACATTTTCTGCTGATAACGAAAATCTTGAGCTGGAAATGGCACTTATGCTTTTTGAGCATTTTACAAAGCTTACAAATGTCACACCACCGTGGGGAGTGCTTACTGGTGTTCGTCCTATAAAGCTGTTCAGACGGCTTTCAAAGGAACATGGATTTGAATATGCGGTAGATTATTTTCTCAACAAATTCAAGGTAAGCGATGAGAAAACGGATTTGACTGTGGAAACGGAAAAAAATGAGAGGGCAATTCTTGCTTTATCTCAGCCGGATTCTTACAGCTTGTATATCTCAATTCCGTTTTGTCCGAGCCGGTGCAGCTATTGTTCTTTTGTGTCGGCTTCGGTAGAGCGAACAAAGCACCTCGTTGAGCCTTATGTTGAGCTTCTGTGCAGGGAGCTTGCCAACACGGCAGAGTATGCCAAAAGACTGAATCTAAGGCTGGAATCCGTCTATATGGGAGGCGGCACACCTACAACGCTTAGTGCACAACAGATGCGAAAAGTCCTTACAACTGTGAACGAAGAATTTGATTTGTCGCATTGCCGTGAGTTTACCGTTGAGGCAGGACGCCCCGATACGATTACCGAGGAAAAGCTGAAAGCAATTATGGAGTGCGGCGTTGACAGAATCAGTATCAATCCGCAAACTCTCAACGATGATGTTCTCAAAACAATCGGCAGACGTCATACCGCAGCACAGGTAATTGATACATTTAATTTAGCAAGAAAGTATAACTTTAACCATATAAATATGGATCTTATTGTCGGATTGCCCAATGATACCTTTGAGAGTTTTAAATCCACCCTTGACAGAATTACCGAGCTTTCTCCTGAGAGCATTACGGTTCATACATTGTCAATGAAGCGTGCGTCAACTCTTACGATGAACGGCAAAACTCTCGATAGGCAGGAGGCGGAAACTACTGCTAAAATGCTTTCTTATGCAAATCGGAAGCTCCACGAAAACGAATACTACCCATACTATCTTTATCGTCAAAGCAGAATGGTTGGCAACATGGAGAACACGGGCCGGTCAAAGATTGGCAGCGAGGGTATCTACAATGTTTTCATCATGGACGAAACGCATACAATACTTGCGTGTGGTGCAGGTGCAGTAAGCAAGCTCAAGGACAGTAAAACCGACAGCTTGGAACGAATATTTAACTACAAATACCCATACGAATATATAAACAACTTTGAAGAAATATTAAAACGCAAGGAAAGGATTGAGTCTTTCTATGCAGAACATCGTTAATTCCTATCGCAGATATGCTCTCACATTAGAGAAAATCAATAAGTACGCTGAACAGGATCCCGCAGGCTTTGTCGATATGGCAGAGAATGCCTACCGTTCAGATATAAGAGAAATAGCGGAAGAAATCTTAGCTTCAAAAAATCGTTGTAAAGTAATAATGCTTGCAGGACCGTCTGCTTCGGGGAAAACAACAACAGCTCATATGCTTCAGGAGGAGCTTGCAAAGCTGGGCAGCGGCTCTCAGATAATCTCAATGGATAATTTTTATCTGGGTGCAAACAATGTTCCCCGAACGCCTGCCGGAAAACCAGATTTTGAAACGGTAGAGGCTCTTAATATTCCGCTTATTGAGAATTGCATTTCAAATCTGTTGCAATTTGGCGAGACTGATATTGCTCAGTTTGACTTTGCAACCAGCAGCCCGAAGGAGAAAACGGTTAAAATTAAACTCGACAATGATTCCATTGCGATTATCGAGGGAATTCATGCGTTGAATCCTATTTTCACAAAGCATATTAAATCGGTTTCAGGACTTAAAAAAATCTACATAAGTGTAAAGCAGGGAATAAGGGAGTCCGGTCATGCCGGATATCTTGTTACGGCAGCCGAGCTAAGGCTTTTCAGACGCATTGTGCGTGACTATAAATTTAGAGGCAGCACCGCCGAGCATACTCTTGGTATGTGGGATAATGTTTTATTTGGAGAAAAACAATATATTGTGCCTTTTAAATACTCAGGTGATATTACAATTAATTCTATACATATTTACGAGCCGTGCATTACCGCCTTTGAAGCTGTTCCCATACTAAGTGAGGTAAGAGAATCAAGCGAGGAATATGCTTATGCTCAATATCTAATTGAACGTGCGAAAAAATTCAGCCCGATATCAGAGAAATATGTGCCGGATAATTCGCTAATGCGTGAATTCTTAGGCAACGGAAAGTATAAGTATTAAGCGGTATTTTTACCGTTTTTTAGTCAAAAAGCAGAAATGCTTAAAATAATAAAAAATTTTTATTTTATACTATATTTTACCGATAAAAAGTGGTATAATACAACTGTATATTTCTGTAAGTAAAATTAGTAGATTGAAATTTTTAAAGGGAGGATTTAAAAATGAGCTTTATTGATGATATGATCGTAAATGCTGCTGCCGCTGTTGACGCTATGGGTAAGGTTGCAACAGATGTTGTAGACAGATCTAAGGTTAGAGTTTCATCTGCTGAGTTGAAGAATAAAATCTCTGCACAGTTTGAAAAACTCGGAAGATACATTTACGATACTCACGAAACAGGCAATACTGATCCTGCTGTAGTAAATCAGTATGTAGGTGAGATTACTGTCCTTATTGGAGAACTTAAAACCTTACAGGATAGTTTCAAATCTGTAAACAGCAAGATTACATGCCCAAAATGCAGATGTGTAAATTCAAATGACAGCCTTTTCTGCAAGAAGTGCGGTACATCGCTCGACTTCGCAAATAGCTACACCGTAAACAAGCAGCCGGATATTCCGGTTCCGGTTTCATCTGAGGAAGCAGCTCCTACGGCTGAGGAGAATGCTGCACCGGAAGAGTAATTTTTCTATGGCAATAATCTAACAAGGTAATACGTTGCAGCGGCGGCGTATTACCTTTAGTTTGGTGTTCTGCCGATTGCAGCTGTCTATAAAGTTTTAAAGAGAAAATTTTGAAAAGAGGAGTTTGTTTGAAGAAGAATAAGGCAAATAAGAACCAAAGCTTCATACTGGGTGCGGCAATTCTTTCGTTCTGCCTTTTGGTGGTAAAAGTAATCGGTATGCTGTACAAGGTGAGCTTGTCACGACTCTATGGAGAAGTTGGAGCCGGCTTGCTTAATAATGCTTACGAGTTGTATACACCGTTGTTCACGCTTGCCTCGGCAGGTTTTCCTATTGCAGTGTCAAGAATGGTGTCGGAAAATATGTCCAAAGGCAGATATAAGGATATCAAACGTATTAAAGCGGTAGCAGTACCGTTCTTTATCGTTTCAGGTATTGTCTGCTTCCTGCTGATGATATTGTTCAGTTTCTTTTATGTTAGAATTATTGACGCTCCGGATTCGTTTATCTCGATGCTTGTGCTTGCTCCAGCAATATTTTTCGGCTGTCTTGTGTCCGCCTACAGAGGATATTTCGAGGGTATGCGAAACATGGTGCCAACGTCCATTTCCGAGATAGTAGAGGCATTTGTAAAGCTTGCAGTGGGTTATTCCTTTGCCTATTTTGTAATGAACTATGGTGAGAAGCTGTTTGGCATAACCGACAAAAATGATCTGTTAAAGTATTCTGTTGCAGCGGCTATTTTCGGTATTACACTTGGTTCTTTCCTGAGCTTTTTATATATCTATCTTCGTTATAAAATCAAGGGAGACGGCATCACGGAAGAGATGCTCAAATCCTCGCCTCGCCCAAGAAGCAAAAGCGACACATTCCGTATTTTGCTTCGTACAGCAATTCCAATCGGACTTGGTGCCCTTATCATGACTGCCGCCGGCACAATAGATTCGGCACTAATTCAAAGACGCATTATCACCATGATGGAGAGAAATCCCGATGCACTGCTTAGTCAGTACGTTGGCTTGATATCAAAAGAATATGTAGACGGTGGAGTAGTTCATACATACCTGTGGGGTTGCTATGGCTATGCACTTACGATTATGAACCTAGTTGTTACTGTTACACAAGCATTCGGTACAACTGCTATGCCAAATGTAACAGACGCATACACCAAGGGCAACAGAGAGTATCTTAAAAGCAGTATTGAAACGGTTATGAGAGTTACGTTCATATTCACACTTCCGGCAGGCTTAGGACTCACTGTTCTTGCAGATCCAATTATGCACGTTGTATACGGCTACTCGGACGGTGTTGCTATCTCTGTTGAGATACTTAGACTTATGGGAATTGCAGTTATTGTTTTTGCAGCAGCCACTCCTATGTGCAGTATGCTGCAAGCTGTGGGCAGAGTAGATATGCCGCTAAAGCTTTATACAATCGGTATGATAATAAAGGTTGTGTCTAATTATATTTTCTGCGGTATTCCAGAGATAAACGTGCAGGGCGGCAGTATCGGAACATTGCTTTGCTATACGTTTGTAATTATTGTGTCTGTTTATGTGCTGATAAAGGAAACAGGAATTGTTCCTGATTTTAAAGTTGCACTAATAAAGCCCCTGTTTGCATCATTTATCTGTGCTGTTGCCGCTTGGGTGTCCTATTCATTAGCAGCAAGAGTACTTCCGCTTGCTGTTTCTATCATAATTGCTGTGATGGTTGCGTGTTTGTTTTATGGTGCGTTTTTGTTGCTTCTTAGAGCAATTACCAAAAATGATATTATTATGCTTCCAAAAGGAAACAAAATTGTAACTGTCCTTGAAAAATATCACTTAATAGGGTAAAATAGCTATTTGTAGTGAAGTGTTATGGAGTTTAAGAAAATGGATTTTGAGTTTAAAGAAAGATACGATTTCGATGATCTCGTAGAGGTTGTAAGATGTTTAAGACTTCCTGATGGTTGTCCGTGGGATAAGGAGCAGACGCATAAGTCGATTCGTCAGGATTTCATTGAGGAAACTTATGAGGTAATTGAGGCTATTGACAACGATGATGTTTCTCTTTTGCGTGAGGAACTTGGTGACGTTCTTTTGCAGGTAGTTTTTCATGCACAGATCGAGCGTGAAAAAGGCACATTTGATATTCATGACGTTGCAAATGATATTTGTCAGAAAATGATTATCAGACACCCTCACGTATTCGGTGATGTTACCGCTGATACCACAGATAAGGTTCTTGACAATTGGGATAAAATCAAAATGAAAACAAAGTCCCAGACAACTCAGGCTGAGTCAATGGACAGCATAGCAAGATCATTGCCGTCACTCATTCGTGCTGCGAAAATGCAGAAGAAGGCTGCAAAAGTCGGGTTTGATTTTGAATGTCTTGACGATGCGGCAGCGAAGGTTAGCGAGGAGCTTAACGAGGTTAAGGCAGCATGTGAAAGTGCAGATGAAAATGCAAAGGCTGAGGAGATAGGAGATCTTCTTTTCTCAGTGGTCAATGTCGCAAGATTTGCCGGAGTTGACAGCGAGAAAGCACTCTATGATGCCTGTGAGAAATTCCTTGCACGCTTTACAGCAATGGAAAAGTCGGCTGAGTTAAAAGGTGTTGACTTGAAAGATTTAAGTTTATCAGAGCTTGATTCCTTATGGAATGAGGCTAAAAAATAAAACAGATTATTAGCTGTTGATTTAAAACAGCAAAACGGAGGATTTATTTATGAACAAGACAGATTTAATTGCAGCTGTTGCCGAGAAGAACGACATCACCAAGAAGGATTCCGAGAAGATTGTCTCCGCTGTATTGGATACTATAATCGAGTCCATTGCAAATGGTGAGAAGGTTCAGCTTGTTGGATTCGGTACATTTGAGAGAAAAACTCGTCAGGCTAGAGTTGGCGTTGATCCTAGAACACACGAGCCAACAAACATTCCTGAGAAGAAGGTACCTGCTTTCAAGCCCGGTAAGGCATTCAAGGAAGCTGTTGACAAGAAGTAATTTATTACGATGCTAAAGCAGTGCAGGCTCTCTATTAAAGAGGTCTGCACAATATTTTATATGGGAGAAATACTAAATGCGATTAGATAAATATTTGAAAATATCAAGAATAATAAAAAGAAGAACCGTTGCCAATGAAGCTTGCGATGCCGGCAGAGTGCTGGTTAATAATAAGGCTGAAAGAGCTTCTTATGCCGTAAAGGTTGGAGATGTTATCGAGGTGCAGCTCGGTGCAAAGCCGCTTCGAGTTGAGGTTGTGAGCATCAATGAATATGCTAAAAAGGAAGAAGCTCCTTTAATGTATAAGGTCTTGCAGTAATAAAACAAAATACTCACGCATAATATATATTATCATTATGTGGGAGTGTGAATTATGACAGAACAAAAACCAAAATCACCGAATGTTATAGTACTTGATAATCGCTCCAGACTTACGGTGTCGGGTGTGAATGATGTTGACAGCTTTGATGAAAGGGCTGTTGTTGCGTATACCGATTACGGTCAGCTAACGATTCAGGGCACAGATTTGAACATCTCAAAGCTTTCCACTGAGAGCGGTGAGCTTGCTATAGAGGGCTGCATATCTTCACTTGTCTATACTGATAATCGCCCAAATGAAAATATTTTCAAAAGACTGTTCAGATAGTCAGGCGGTGATTGTGTGCATTTAACAGTTTATCGCCAGAGTGAAATATTTTATTTTGCGTTTATTGTTGGTTTGATAATAGGTTTATATTATGATTTTTACAGATTGCTCAGGTATATTGGTTTTAAATCAAAATATGCAGTCATCGCTCAGGATATTATCTTTATGTCAACCACGGCAGTGCTGTGCTTTCTTTATGCAGAGATTACAGTGAACGGACACATGAGAGGCTTCGTAATGTTTGCACATCTCTTTGGTGTTTTGTCGTATCGTTATTCAATCGGCTTGCTAAGCGGTATTATTTTTAAGCTTACGGCAAATGTACTTGCTTTTATAAAAAATATATTTGAAAAAATATTTAACTGCCTGTTATTGTTGATACGTAATATTTATGATAAATTGTCGAGAATTTATCATAAAACATCTGCCGCTTTTGTAAAGAATTCAGCCGATAGAAAAAAATTTAAAATAAATTGAAAATAGTGCTTGCAATCAGGGTGTAACATAGTGTATAATCAATTATTATAGGATTTTATATTTGCATCTGCTTTTTTATGGAAAAGGATTGGTTATTGTGAAAAAGAAAAAAACAAGTGACAAAAGAAAGCTTCTTAGAGTTTTTCTTAGTGCCGGATTAATCGTTTTTGCTTTTTATGCAGTTTTTACACTTGTGAATCAGCAGGTTGAGATTTCCGAAAAGAGAGAACAGCTTGAGCAGCTACAGGGTGAAATCGTTGTGCAGGAGCTAAAGAACGATGAATTAAAACAGGTTTATGAGCTTGAAGACGATGAGAATAACGCCTATATAGAGAGAGTTGCTCGTGAGGAGTTCGACTATTCCAAGCAGGGTGAAAGAGTCTTTATTAATATTGCGGGTGAATAATGTACATTTGTACATATTACAAATATTATATAACGTGAGTGATAGTTTGAGGGGGAGCATTATATCATATGCAAATTGAAATAGGAAGTATTTTAGAAGGTAAGGTTACAGGTATTACAAAGTTCGGAGCTTTTGTAGAGCTGCCCGAAGGCAAGTCGGGTATGGTGCATATCTCAGAGATTTCCAATACTTATGTAGAGAATGTTTCCGATTTCCTTTCTGAAGGTCAAACGGTAAAGGTGAAGGTTATTGCTGTAAATGAGAACGGTAAGATTAGCCTTTCCATTAAGAAGCTAGCTGAAAACAGCGAAGATAGCGGCAACAGCTCCAGAGCGTCTAAGCAAGGCTCAGGCAAGCCTGCGTTCCAGAAGCGTGGTCAGAGAGGCTCAAGAGATGACAGGGGAGAGCGTAGTGAGCGACATCAGAGTCAGCGTCCTTCGATGAAGAGTTCAAATTCTCCGGGAGATTTCGTTTGGAAAAAGACTGAAAATCCGACTTCCTTTGAAGATATGATGTCAAAGTTCAAGCAGCAGAGCGATGAGAAAATGTCATCGCTGAAAAGAGGCAGCGAAAACGTTGCCAGACGTCCAAGAAGAAAGTAAAAATTATTAAGAAAAGCACAATTCGGTTTTTAAAATTTCCGAATTGTGCTTTGTTGTTTCAGATATTAAATTAAATACACATAAATAAATATTGCAGCGAATATAATAAAACAAATTCCCATTATCAAGGAATTTAAAACATCATTATATTCTACAGGTCCGGCTTTCTTGTTGTCCACAAGAATTGTTACGATACTGCCCTTTTTAGGCGGCATTGTGTGTTTTAACTTGCTCTTAGTTTCATGAGGTTCACCGTCAAATGTGTAACTGTAAATAGGGTAATAGGTAAATTGTACATTGCCGTTATGTTTTTTTGATTTTCTAACAATGTCAACAATTTTTGCTTCAGTTGTCGTTACTTTCTTTTTTGATGTGTTTTTTATAGCATTAATCGAGTAAATAATATAGCCTATTCCAACGATAATAAAAAAAGAAATTAATAGTATTGATAATATAGATGTAATATTTCTAATTACAATTCTGCTTATTAAGGACAGCGAAAAAAGAAAATTCAGTACCATAAATAGAATTCCCACAACTGTTATTATGATAGAGGAATTTTTTATTTGTTTTTTTAAATCTCTTTTTCGGAAAATAATATCCTCTTTTGGGTTATAATAGCACCCTAGAATTTGCCCCTTTTGGCAGTATGTGCTTGTTTTTAAGGTGGCACGCTTGTCAGTGTTCTGATGAGTGAAGGTCACTTCTGTTTTCCAGTATTCATCTGTCAGAAAGCCGTCACGCCGTTCGGTAGCTTTCTTGCTGGAAACCACACTGCATTTTACTTTGCAGCAGGATTTAAAAAGCTTGTACATAGAATAGATTTCAAATACTACTGCAATAAAGCATATTGTCACAATAACGGTAGAAGTTATCATTTATCAAGACCTCTAAATTATTTGATATAAAAATCAATTGTAAGCGAATCTATTGGAGATTCAAGCTGCCTTACATTTATACCGGCAGAGGATAACATTCTTTTTGCGGCGATGTTCATCGGAGTGTCGGCATACTTATCGGACAAATAGATCACCTCGTTTATGCCAGACTGAATAATTGCCTTCGTACATTCATTGCAGGGGAAAAGAGATACATAAAGCCTTGCACCTCTCAAGCTTCTGCCTGTTGCATTCAGAATAGTGTTCAGCTCAGCGTGAACTACATACGGGTACTTTGTGTCAATTCCTTCTCGTGCCCATGGGTACTCGTCGTCGGAGCAGCCTATCGGAAAGCCATTGTAGCCTGTTGAAAGGATAATGTTGTTATCATCGACAATACAAGCACCTACCTGAGTGTTTGGGTCCTTGCTTCGTTTAGCTGCCAATAAAGCAACACCCATAAAATATTCGTCCCAAGAAATATAGTCTTTTCTTTTCATTGAGAAAACCTCCTTTCAATGTTGCCCATGCTAACATTATAACACAAAAGTTTGTGAATAACAATAAGTTTTAGGATATAATTTACATTTTTATTTCTGTGCTTAATTCTTACCATTTTACAATTTTTTAAATTTGCAAAAAAATTTGTTTAAAAAATCGTAACAACTGTTGAAATCGTAAGCGTTTTATACTATAATATAAGATGTCTAATTTGGCAGAAAATTGAACTCTGTCACGTGGTAATTTATAAGCAAGGAGTGAAAGCAATGTTAGGAAATTTAGAGCTTGGCTTGTCTATTCTTCTAACAGGTATTGTCATCGTTTTCACTGTTCTTATTTTACTTATCGGAATTATCAAATTGTACGCTTCAATCGTTGTAAGCGTTCAACAGATTATTGACGAAAAGAAACATAAGAAACTAGAAAACGAGAGCAAAAAGGCCGAAGAAGCCGTAGAGCCCGAAATAGTTGAGCAGGCTGCGGCAGAACCCGAACAGGCTGAAGAAGACGACGGTACTGTACCGGGAGAGATCGTAGCTGCGATTGCTGCTGCAATTGAGATGATTTTCGGAGAGGGCAACGTCAAAATCAAATCCGTTAAAAAATCATCAAAAAGACGTTCGGTGTGGAAATCGGCCGGTGTGGCTGAAAATACCCGCTCTTTCTGAATTATAAAGTAAAGGAGAAGTGGTAGCTTGGACATTTTAACACAATTATGGAACTCCATTTTGAACATCATTTTTCAGTCAGGCTTTGGGACGTTGGGCTGGCGAAACTATGTGATGATTCTAATATCTTTTGTACTTATTTATCTTGCAATTCGCAAGCAGTATGAGCCGCTTGTATTGCTTCCAATTGCAGTAGGTATGCTTTTGGTAAACCTAT
>CACYEJ010000158.1 GCA_902773395.1 uncultured Ruminococcus sp. | reverse complement strand
TGATAGAAGTATCAAGACCGCCTGAATAAGCAAGAACAACTTTTTTAATATCTTTTTTATTCATATTTTTTCTCCTTTTCGGTTATTATTTTCTATGTATAATAATACATAGCAAAGTCGAAAATGTCAAGAGAGTTTTTCATTATTCGTATAATTGCACAATGCTTTTGTTACAGTTATAGCATATTGTTGTATATTTATTCAATAATATTCATAAAAACCGTATAAATATTCACCTTGCGTTTTGAGCGAGTTTGTATTATAATAGATGTAATAAATTATATGAGGTGAAATTATGGAAATTTTAGTAGAAACTTCTGCAAGACATGTTCATGTAACAAAGGAACATCTTGAAATCCTTTTCGGAAAAGGATACGAACTCACAAAGAAAAAAGACTTATCCCAGCCCGGTCAGTTCGCTTGCGAGGAAAGAGTGGATGTGGTAGGTCCTAAAAAGACACTTGCTAATGTATCAATTTTAGGTCCTGTTCGTCCTGCTTCACAGGTTGAACTTTCAGCAACAGATGCAAGAAGCATCGGCATCGTTACCGAAATCAGAGAAAGCGGATGTCTTGACGGCACAGCAGGCTGTAAGCTCGTTGGTCCGTGCGGCGAAGTAGATTTAGAGCAAGGCGTAATTATCGCAAAACGCCACTTGCATTTAATCCCTGAAACTGCCCAAAAGCTCGGACTTAATAACGGCGACACCGTTTCAGTTGAAATCAAAACCGAAGGCAGAAGCCTTATTTTCGGCGATGTTGTAGCAAGAGTAAGCGAAAACTATGCCGACGCTATGCACATTGATACAGACGAATCAAATGCTGCTAACTGCGGAAGAAACCAAATGGGAACAATCATTCTTTAATTAAGAATCAAGTGAAAATTTAAGCGGGCAACCTTAATCGGCTGTCCGCTTTCGTTTTATTATTTTACTGCATTTTTGATAGGCGCAAAAAGTCGTCCATTGTGAGTTGTTCAGCTCTGGCTGTAGGAGCTATTTCAGCTTTTTGCAGTAGCTCACCTGCTTCCGATTTTGAAATATTAAGTCCCGACGACAGCGAATTTATAAGCGTTTTTCGACGCTGACAAAATGCCGCTCGAACAACCTTGAAAAATCGGCGCTGTTCATCACCCGACAAGGCAGTGTTTTCTTTTAAATCCATTCGTATAACCGCCGAATCGACTTTCGGTGACGGGTAAAAATTGCCTTTTGGCACATCAAATAGCTTATAAGGCTCGGAATAATATCGTACCGCAACCGTTACCGCTCCGACATCTCGTGTTCCAAGCTCGGCGCAGAGCCTATCCGCCGCTTCCTTTTGCACCATAACGGTAATGGAATCTATGGGCAGTTGCTGTTCAAGCAGCGTCATAATAATCGGCGAGGTTATATAATACGGAAGATTTGCACATACGCAAATGCGGTTATCGCCGAACTCATCGGCAATCAGCTTTTTCAAATCCGTTTTCAAAACATCAGCGTTTATAATTTTAACATTGTCAAAATCGCTGAGCGTTTCGTCCAACACGGGCAGAAGCCTTGTATCTACTTCGAGCGACACAACTTTTTTTGCGACTTTACAAAGTTCCTTTGTCAGCACGCCTGCACCTGCTCCTATTTCAAGGACATAATCACCGCAGTTTTCGGCAATTCTCGGACAAATCGTAGGATTCACTATAAAATTTTGACCGAACTGCTTTGAAAAGGTAAAGCCGTTATGCTCTAAAATCTGTTTGAGTTCTGAAATATTCGTTAAATCAGCCATCTTAACTCCTAATAATTGACAAAGTTTTGTTAATATAGTATAATTAAGGTTAGAAAGGATGTGTTTATATGTACAGACGAGATAAAATAAACTACTATCTTGATATTGCCGAAACCGTTTTGGAGCGTGGCACTTGCCTTCGCCGCAACTTCGGCGCAGTCATTGTTAAAAACGACCAGATTATTTCTACAGGATATACAGGCGCACCCAGAGGCAGAACTAACTGCTCCGATGTAAACTTTTGCGCAAGAGAAGCACTTAAGGTTCCCAAAGGTCAGCGTTACGAGCTTTGCCGCAGCGTTCACGCCGAAGCAAATGCTATTATTGACGCATCAAGAAACGATATGATTGGCGCTACTATTTATCTTGCCTGTCATGACGCTAAAACCGGCGAGCTTTACGGTGATGTTGAGCCTTGCCTTATGTGCAAAAGACTTATCATCAATGCCGGAATCAAGACGGTAATTATCCGTGTAAATAAGGACGAGTTTAAAACAATCTCCGTTTCAAACTGGATTGAGGAAGAAGAAACTCTCGACAGCGGTTATTAAGCCGCTTGACACAAGTAAATTCAAGGCACTTTGCATTACGCAAGGTGCCTTGTGCTTTTTAGTTAAGAGGTAAATTTTAGTTTAGCGCACTAACTATCGGAATGCGTGTAGGGGACGATCCCTACATCGTCCCGTCAGTTTGTGCTAAAACAATATAAAGGGACGCTCTCTCTTGCAGAGCGTCCCTTCTTGCAAAAACAGTCCACCGGACTGTTT
>CACYEJ010000157.1 GCA_902773395.1 uncultured Ruminococcus sp. | reverse complement strand
TGAAATTGTAATTGTATATATTGCGACAACCAACTGCGACAATTTTATTTAAAAGTATATGTTACAATATTTACATCAATTATTACAAATTTGAAAGGATGTTGAAAATGCGGACAATTCAGCTCAAGGGCAGAGGGTTTGTTTCCGATATTTTTGAAAAGGGTGCTTACAATTCAATCGTCATTCAGTTTGTTTATTTTCTTTGTGGAGTGGTGGTATCTCATGGCGCTGTGTTTGGCAGCTATGCACCGTTTGGAGCGGCATTCTGTGCGGCTGTGCCATATGAGAATTCGCTGTCATCGGCGATTGGTTCTGTGCTGGGGTATATTCTGCTATATCCAAAGGGCAGCTTTCGCTATGTTGCCACAGTAATTACAATTTTCGCACTTCGCTGGCTGCTCAATGACATCAAGTCAATCAGCCGAAGCCGTATCTTTGCACCGCTTGTTGCAACGGTGCCGCTTGTGTGTACGGGCACAGTAATCATAGCTGTCAGCTACAAGGGGCAGGAAGATATTATAATGTGCGTGATTGAGGCTCTTCTTGCCGGTGTGGGCGCATATTTTCTCAATCAGACTATTCTGCTCGGTGCCGGCAGCAAGGGTATCTCTACATATACTCAGCAAGAGATTGCCTGCATTATTATGTCGGGGTGCATTTTCCTGTTGTCGGCAAATTCAATCAACATTGCCGGACTTTCCGTAGGACGAGTGCTTGCGGTAACGGCTGTGTTGTTCTGTGCGTATTATGGGTCTGTGTCGGGCGGCTGCATTGGAGGAGTAGCCACGGGGATTGTGTTTGGCATCGGCTCGGACAATTTCAGCTTCATCACGGCTTGCTACAGCTTTGGCGGACTTATGTCGGGATTATTCTCGTACATTGGTAAAGTCGGTACAGTTGCCGCTTTTGCCGTGTGCAGCACGGTTATATCTCTTAAAGACGGGTTTACGCCTCAAACGGCGGTTTTGTTCTATGAAACGGCGATTGCTTCGGTAATATTTCTTTTTGTACCGAAAGAGGTTGGAAACAGAATCTCCAGCTTTGTCACACCTCATACTGATACAGCGCGCAGCGAGGGGTTGCGGCGTTCTGTAATAATGCGTCTTGACTTGGCTTCTAATGCGCTCAAAAATATTTCTCAGGCGGTCAATGCGGTAGCTGTTCGGCTTAAAGATTACTACTCTGCTGATATTGACAGTGTGTACAAAAAATGTGTTGAAGAAAATTGTACACGCTGCGGTATGCGAGCATTTTGCTGGCAGGACGTGAGAGAGAATAAGGCGGAAAAATTCTCTTCGCTTACTCCGATACTCAAAAGCTGCGGCGAGATAGACAGTGCCGACATACGAAAGCTGTTTAACAAAAAGTGCTGCAAGAGCGAAGAAATGGCAGAATCTGTAAATCTGCATTACGACAGCTACAAATGTTTTATCGCAGCAGAGGCGAGAGTATCGCAGATAAGGGGCGTTGTGGCAGGGCAGTTCAGCGGACTGGGAGATATTCTGCACGACTTCAAGGAAGAATTCGAGAGTTTTGAAAGCTACGACATAGCCGCCTCGGAGAGAGTATGCGCTTACCTAAAAGCAAACGGATTTGTGCCGATAGAATGCAGTTGTAGGATAGACCGCTTGGGAAGAATGAGCGTAGAGCTGGAGCTTGCGGACGCAGACAGAAAGCTTCTCAAAAAAGACAACATGGTCAGGGAAATTTCAAAGCTTTGCGGCAGAAACCTAAGCGCGCCGCAGATTACCGCTGTAAGCAACAGGAGCAGGGCGATGTTCAGTGAAAAGCCGAGGTTTGACGTGCAGATAGGTTCGGCACAGCATACGTGCAGCAACGGAACTCTTTGCGGTGACAGCTTCAATTATTTTAACGACGGTCAGGGTCGATTTGTTTCGATTATAAGCGACGGTATGGGAACAGGCGGCAGGGCGGCTGTAGATGCGAGCATGGCAGTGAGCATTATGTCTAAGCTGTTAAAAGTTGGTTTTGGATACGACTGTGCGCTTAGTGTTGCCAACTCCGCCTTAATGGTAAAGTCGCAGGACGAGTCGCTTGCAACTATGGATTTAGTAAGCCTTGATTTGTTTTCCGGAAACGCAGAAATTATGAAAGCCGGCGCGCCTATTACCTTTATCCGTCAGGGTGGGAAAATCAACAGAATCGAGCCTACATCGCTTCCGGCAGGAATTCTTTCTGACATCAAGCTTACACATGATTACATTAACCTTTCGGACGGAGATATTATTATAATGCTGTCGGACGGGGCGGTGTCTATCAGCGACAAGTGGATTGGCTCAATGATGAGAGATTTTGACGGCGACGAAATACAGACACTTGTGAATGATATTATCGACGAGGCGGCGATTGGCAGTAAGCTATCGAGAGATGATGATATCACGGTAATTGGAATAAGAGTTGTAGAAAATTAAAATTAATATAATAGGCACGAAAATCAGTTTCGTTAATGCGAACTGGTTTTCGTGCCTTTTTGAAATTATTTATACTAACAAGCGTCGAGATTTACCGGATTCCATAAGGTAGATCGTTTGTAAAAGTTTGAACGAAATTTTAACCGGTAAATGTTTTAGAGCGTGAGTATATCTAAATATATTATCAATCAGTATCCAGCTTTAGCACCGCCATAAACGCCTCCTGCGGCACCTCTACCGAACCCAACTGCCTCATACGCTTTTTACCCTCTTTCTGTTTCTCCAACAGCTTCTTCTTTCGGGTAATATCACCGCCATAGCATTTCGCAAGCACGTCCTTACGCAAAGCCTTAACAGTTTCTCTCGCAATAATCTTTCCGCCTATACAAGCCTGTATCGGCACCTCAAACAACTGACGAGGGATTTTCTCCTTTAGCTTCTCCGCCATTTTTCTAGCTCTCGGATAAGCCTTATCTGCGTGAATAATAAACGACAGTGCATCGACTACATCACCGTTTAGCATGATATCGAGCTTCACAAGCTTACTTTCTGCATAGCCTTTCAACTCATAATCAAACGAAGCATAGCCCCTTGTTTTTGATTTAAGTGTATCAAAGAAATCGTAAATAATCTCCGCAAGCGGCAGTTCATAATGAATATCCACACGGTCAGCGTCAATATAAGTCATATCCTTAAATATGCCTCGTCTGTCCTGACAAAGCTCCATAATATTTCCGACATATTCGCTGGGGGCGTAGATATGAGCATTAGTCATAGGCTCTTCGGCAGAAGCAATAATAGAGGGATCGGGATAATTTGTAGGGTTATCAATCATCACAACCGAGCCGTCAGTTTTGGTAATTTTGTAAATTACAGACGGAGCTGTTGTAACGAGGTCAAGATTGTACTCTCTCTCCAGTCTTTCCTGAATAATCTCCATATGCAAAAGCCCCAAAAATCCGCACCTGAATCCAAAGCCCAAAGCAATCGAAGTTTCCGGTTCAAACGACAGAGAAGCATCGTTGAGCTGGAGCTTATCAAGGGCATCTCTCAAATCGGAATATCTTGCGCCGTCAGCCGGATAAATTCCACAGAACACCATTGGCTGAGCTGGGCGATAACCTGGGAGAGGTTCGTCTGCACGGTTCTTGCTGAGAGTGACGGTATCGCCAACCTGAGCATCACGCACCTGCTTAATAGAAGCGGCTATATAACCAACCTCACCTGCATAAATCGCACCCACCGGATCAAGAGATGTTGCACGCAAATATCCGCATTCCACAACGGTAAATTTACTTCCGTTAGCCATTAGCTCAATCTCATCGCCAACGTGAACTTGACCGTCCATTAGTCGAACATAGATAATTACGCCCTTATAGCTATCATAGTACGAATCGAAGATAAGCGCTTTAAGCGGCTTATCCTCGTCAGCCTGCGGAAACGGAATATCAGACACAATTTTTTCCATAACAGCGTGAATGTTTATACCGACCTTTGCAGAAATCTGCGGCGCGTCCTCAGCGGGAATTCCTATGACGTCTTCAATCTCAGTGATAACTCTCTGCGGATCTGCACTTGGGAGATCAATTTTATTTATAACGGGAACTATTTCCAAGCCTCCGTCAACGGCTAAATATGTATTTGCCAATGTTTGAGCCTCGATACCCTGAGAAGCGTCTACAACAAGCACTGCGCCCTCACATGCAGCCAATGAACGAGATACCTCGTAATTGAAGTCCACGTGACCGGGAGTATCAATTAGATTAAAAACATACTCTTTGCCGTCATCTGCGGTATAATTAAGTGTTACCGCATGAGCCTTAATTGTAATGCCACGTTCACGCTCCAGCTCCATATTATCGAGAAGCTGGTCTTCCATATCACGAAGAGCAACGGATTTTGTTTGCTCTAATATTCTGTCAGCGAGGGTACTTTTACCGTGGTCTATATGAGCTATAATACTAAAATTTCTAATTTGTTCTTTTGGAAAAGACATATCAAATCAACCTTTTTTATTATCAATATAGTTTATAATTAACCG
>CACYEJ010000156.1 GCA_902773395.1 uncultured Ruminococcus sp. | reverse complement strand
TTGCGGAAAAGTGGGAAATGACTCCGAGACGTGTTCAGGTGCTTTGCAATCAGGGCAGAATAGAGGGTGCACAGAGAGTCGGAAATGTTTGGACTATCCCTGAAAACGCCGAGAAGCCGATCGACGCAAGAAAAAAATCGTTGATGCTCCGACCGCTGCAAGAGCTTCGGAAATACAGATAGACAGAGTTTGGGCGATGCCGAATAAAAACACCTTTGAGATCAAGCCTATTCGTGCCCTTATCGATGAAGAAATGACAGATGGGGTTTGGATAGATCCGTTTGCCAACAGAAATAAACTGGCGACGGTAACTAACGATCTTAACACCGACTTTGATACCGATTATCATTTGGACGCATTGGAGTTTTTAAAAATGTTTGACGACAATTCGGTTGACGGTGTCTTATATGATCCGCCCTATTCTCCTCGCCAAGTCAGCGAATGTTATAACAATGTCGGTTATAATGTTACTTGGGATACTACAAAAGCGTCTTTCTGGGGCAATCATAAAAGAGAGATTTCAAGGAGTGTCAAGCTCGGAGGAAAAGTTATTACATTCGGTTGGAACAGCGGTGGAATAGGCAGTAAATATGGATTCGAGATCGAGAGAATACTTCTTGTTCCACACGGAGGCTGGCACAACGATACGATATGCACCGTTGAGGTGAAAACTCACGATGGTGAAGTGCTGACAGCAAAGCATAACGCATATGTAAACTCTATTACTTTGTTTGATGATATGGAGGAAAGTGCTGCGCAGTCTGCAACGTCAGAAACAGACAGCAGACTTATATCTGTGCTGGAATCATTGCCAGAAGATTTTTGGGATTTTAAAGAGTCTGATGTTCGTGAATATAATCACGGTCTTCATAACTATCCTGCAATGATGGTCTGCCCGATAAGCAGGAATATTATCAAAATCGTTCAGGATATAAAAAAGGTCAATTCACTCCTTGATCCGTTTATGGGATCGGGAACGGTACTTGTCGAGGGTATGCTTGCAGGTATTGAAACGATCTATGGCAGCGATATTAACCCGTTTGCGGTTTATTTGAGTACGGTCAAGACGAAGCTTCTTGATATCAGCGAACTTCAAAAAGAGGTTAACGCTCTTTATGCGAGGATCAACGACCGATATTTACAATACCGTTTACAAATAGACAGTGCCAATGATATTATGGAGCATAAATATGACCTTGATCTGACAGCAAAGGACGGTTGGGGGAAAGACGCACCGGAGTATTTGCGGAAATACGTTAAAGATAACGAATTACCTCTGGAAATTCCTGATTTTAAAAATATAGGCTATTGGTTTAAACCTAATGTTATTCTTTTACTGTCTTTGATCAAATCTGAAATAGCAAAGATCGCTGATGATAAAATCCGTGATTTTATATTTATTGCTTTCAGCGAAACTATTCGCTTGGTATCTAACAGACGAAACGGAGAATTTAAGATGTTCCGTATGGCACCTGCAAAGGTGAAACTTTTTGATCCCGATGTGATTAAAGAGTTTTCGACTGTTCTCAACAGGAATGTTGAAAAAACTAATTCCTTCAATGAAGTGTGCGAAGAAAAAAACTATCGCTCGAATGTGGTAATCAACCGTGAAAGTGCCGCAGCACTATCGTCTATTTCTGATGGCTCAGTTGATCTTGTGATAACATCTCCGCCGTATGGTGACAGCCGGACAACGGTAGCTTACGGAGAATACAGCAGACTATCTCTCCAATGGCTTGGTTTGTACAATTTAAGCGAAAAAGAGATTATGGGAATAGACAAATCTCTTATGGGCGGTACAAAATATCGAAACGGATTTGAATACACCATTCCAAGTGAATCATTGAGAGAATCACTTGGTCGGATAAAAGATACTGATCTTGAAAGAGCCGGTGATGTATTCAGCTTCTATTACGACTTAACAGCAGCAATTAAAGCCATCTCGAAGAAAACACGCTCCGGTGGATACCATTTCTGGGTAGTCGGTAATCGAACGGTAAAGGGTGAAATGCTCCCGACAGACCGTATCATTTCCGAAATAGCAGAACAATATGATCTTGTTCATGTATACACGATCGACAGAAATATTATCAACAAAGTTATGCCGTCGCTTAACTCCCCTACAAATGAAACGGGCAAAAAGTCAAGTACAATGACTAATGAGCACATCGTTGTTCTGAGAAAAAAATAATGCGCCGCACATATAGCACGACGCAAGGTTGTTAAACTATTCTTTTCTGCTTTTTAAACAAAAGCGAGTGATCTGATTCGCGTATTCTAAAGCCTGTTCCGTGATCGTGCGTTTTCCCTTTGTTTTTGCCTGTATGGTACTGACCGATACGCAGATCAACATAGATTTTTCCTTCT
>CACYEJ010000155.1 GCA_902773395.1 uncultured Ruminococcus sp. | reverse complement strand
TCTTTGTAACCTGATCGTAGCGAAGAACAGATACTTCTTCAGCAAGATAAAAGTCATTTTTAGAAGTATCTGTCCAGTCAATGTAATACACGGTCACTCGGTTTCCATGCTCGTCACGGATGCCCTGGTCACCGTAGCGAAGTTTCTCATAAACCGCTTGGTTAACAGAGTATAGTTCTTCTGTCTGGTTAGCAGCAAGCCTCACCAAATCAGCTATAGCTCGCGCAATTACATCTTGGCTATATCCTCTGTCAATCAGATTTTTGCGTAAAAGATCCTCTTTAACAGGTGTATTAATTGTGTCCGTATAGTCACCGAGAAAGGTATAGTGCAGATCATTGATCAGCCAACCCTTAACTCGGTCCTGCACTCTCCGTTCGCTATCAACAGACATATGCATCCTCCTTACACAACCAGCCGAACACGTCCGGTCAGCAGATCATCCATAGCTCCTTCACGGATTTGATTTATTTTGTCGCTTTCAGTTTCTAAAGACGCAATTTCTTCATCCATCGCCATGAGAGCATTAGCTATTGCTTCTTGTTCATCTATATCAGCCGGTATATGTAGTTCCGTTGTTTTTATCGCTTTTTTGGAAATGGAAGAGACCTTGATTCCAGTAATATGTGGTAATAATTGATTATGGTACGCCTTAGAATTAATGTAATACCCAAGGAACCCTGGTGCTGTCTCAGTGCTCGGTCGACATGCAATAGTATGAAGTCCCGCGACTATAGGAAAATCCGTTTTGCCTATTTGAATCGCTTTGCCGACAGTTTCATCTTCTGCCGTATCAGCAATAACTATATCTTTTTCTTGGAGCATCCAACTATCAGAATAGTTTAGCCCATCTTTTAGGTAGGGGATTTCATCTTTGCCATCAACAATTGCCCCATACTTTACAAGCACATCACCATAATGAATATTGCCTACAGTTCCATGCTCCGTCAGTTTATCTCTTGCATATGTATTGTTCTTCAGTATACTGAAATACTTATCAAAAGGAATGGTTACCCATGCTGTACTAAATCCACTCAGTCTCGTCCTTCCGCTCATTAAGTCTTCTAATGCACCATCTCGAATACCTTTTTTCTTTTCGATCATTTTAGTCAGATTTGCAATATGCTCTTCCATACTGAACAGTGTTTCAGCGATAGCCTTTTGCTCTTCAATGGGGGGTAGCGGAATTTCAATTTCAGACAAGGCACGACCTGTTATCCCAGCACGTGTTGTATATTTACACCTCTTGCTAATTTCTTCCCGGACTTTTTTTGTAGAAAAGCAGTATTTACAATATTCTGGATAAAGCCAATCATTTTTGGGTCTTGCACGTAAAACAAAGCCATTAAAAACGCAATTGGGCACGTCTTCTAATAGCACTGCGCTGTAACCAACTTCTTCTGGAGTTTCTGAAGTTCTCGTGAAAAACACATCGTTTTTCCTCACTGCCAGTTTTCGGATTTCATCTTCTGTCAACATTACTCTACCCTTAATGTCTGCAGCAGTAAGGCCATTAAGCTTATATACTTCCACATAACTTATAAATGGTGTTCCCTGTCCAAAGAACTCTTTTCCTTTACTAAGACCATTCTTAAATTCGAACATTTCACCGATTTTTATAGTCGGCCACGGCTTTACCATGTGTACCCCATCCTTTCAAGAGCTTGCCGAACTGCCTTTTTCGATTCTGCTGTTCTGTTTTCGATCTCACCTAAAGTATGTTCATACCTTTGCGCAATCATGATAACGCGAGAGGCATAATCGTTTAGGATGCGATCAATTTCGCTGTTGATATCACCATATATACGCGCCATCCATTTCTCGTCAAAAAGCAAATGCTTGATTTCATCAATAGTCAACTCCGCATATTTGGCAAGTACCAAATCGTCCAGGGCCTGTTGAGCCGTTTTGATTTCCTTTCCCAGCACATCGCTTGCTTCAAGTTTGTCACGATACCCAATCAAAGCATTGTATTCTTCTTGATAAATATCTGGTAACACAGCAGCATCTACTGCAACTTTTTGTGCCGCTTTTATTTTTGCTTTTGCGAAGGAGCCATTCTTATTTCGAATGCTCATCAACTCAAGAGAGGGTGTTTCTTTCGCTATCCTTTCCATTTTATCAGTATCTCCGGCATCAAGTGCCATTATGAGATTTGAAAGCGCAATCATCTCCGGAGACGTCTTTTTTGTCTCTAGGTCTTTGATTCGTTTAATTAAGTTGCCTTTTGGTAACTCGCCTTTTTCAGTAAGTGCTTCTTTTAGGAGCCCATCATCACCGGATTCTTCTTCACGAACTTCTTCCAGATCGGATGTTATCTGATCTCGCTGTTCAACAAGTTTAGAGATTATCGCCAGTTCATCAGTGAAATACACCCGTTCGATAATGGAACGCGGAATCAGAGCACCTTCGAATGACTTAACCTTGGATTTGTCCTCAACTGTGATTTCTTCTCCATTCTCATCTTTTTTCTTTTTGGTCGCATAGACATATTCAATGTCACGAGCTGTTTCATAACCATATGCTTTTATAGCATAAACATCGTCTTGTAGTTTTTCATTCCAATAATTCAGCAAACAATCATAGATATCATAATTATCAAGGAAGCGAGACTCAGAGTACGCTTCTAAAATTAGTGAACCGAGCAAACGTATAAAAGCTTTGGGGTCAGTTTCTTCGGTAATACTAAGCAGATGATTTTTAACTTCATCGCGCCATAGCTCAAATACTTCAGATCCTTCTTTTTGTTTTTCCGCTTTCAGTTTCTCATCTTGTTTAAAGACACCCTCTATCTTGTCCGATTGCAGTGCAAGATGATAAATTTCGTGAACTGGATCAACACATTTAAAAATGCTTTCCTTCAGTTCAGGAGATACAATCCAAAGTTTTTCAAGAGTATCAATATCATGTTTAGGTATTCCTCCACGAAGATGCGCAGCTATGTTCTGTGGGAGCGAATTATCAATCTTCTGAATGTACCTGGGAACATTCATGTTACCATCGTTTTTTTCTATTATTTCAGAATACGGAACGAGTCGAGAATAGCCTTTTATTTCCTCTTGCGCAGTATACACGCGAACGATCTTCTCTATGTCCTGCTCACGAAGCCTATTCTTGTTTCCTTCCTTTTTAAAGCCGCTACTAGCATCAATGAAGAAAATGCCCTCGCGTGTTTCTGCATGCTCCTTATCAATAAACACAAGACATGCAGGAATTCCTGTACCATAAAACAAGTTTGCTGGTAAGCTAACGATGCCTTTTATATAATGTGTCTGAAGAAGTGCTTGGCGAATTGTTTCTTCAGAATTCCCGCGGAACAAAACCCCATGCGGCATAACAATCCCTGCTTTACCGCGATCGGGATCAAGAGATTTTATAACATGTAAGAACCAAGCATAATCACCGTTTTTCTCAGGAGGAATACCAAATCCGTCAAATCGGTGGTAGATATCAGCATCTGCCTTCAATCCATCACTCCAGGATTTATCCGAAAAAGGAGGATTCATGACAATAAAATCAAAGCGCCTCAGTTGTCCAAACCTATCTTTGAACTGTGGATCAGAAAGTGTGTTTCCACGTTTGATCTCGCCATTTCCTTTTTGATGTAAAATGAGATTCATAGTGGCAAGGCCTGCAGTTGAATGGTCTTTCTCTTGACCGAATATTGTCACAAGAGAATTACCATCTTCTCCGATCGGCGCTTCGTCTGCAGCACGAATGAGTAAACTCCCACTTCCAGCAGCCGGATCGAAAAGAGTCCAGTACTTGTCCGGTTCAGCATGAATCTTGCCGATTCCAATCAGACGCGCAATAATCCGTGACACTTCACTCGGAGTGTAGAATTGTCCTTTACTTTTACCAGACTCCTGGGCAAATTTCATCATAAAATACTCATAAGCGTCGCCGATGATATCATCACCGCTGGCACGATTTGTCCGGAAGTCAATGGCTGGATTTTGGAAAACACCAATTAGTCCTGAAACTTTATCTACAAGTTCTTTTCCGGAGCCAAGCTCATCTGTATTGATAAAGCTTACTTCAGGTAATGCACCCTGCAGGTGATTA
>CACYEJ010000154.1 GCA_902773395.1 uncultured Ruminococcus sp. | reverse complement strand
TGAGAAAGCCTTATATCATAATTTCTCTGAGAAAGAAATGAATCTATCTCATCTTTACTTAAAAATCTCATACTACACCTCTTTCAGTAAACCAAAGAAAAAAACTGAATTACTGTCTACATTAAGTGAACGTGTCTGATAATTCCTTGCTATCTTATAGAATGCTCTATATTCAGCGGTTGAGAAGTATCCTCTTTGTGTTTCGTTTATTGAAAATCCGTCTTTTAGAGTTAAAATCGCAACAGAGCCATTGACAAGAACATACGGGGGTTTCTTAATCAGACGAGGCTTGTATGTCATATTAGGAGTTAGATAAACATTATCGCTCTCATAATATGTGTACACACTTAGCTGTCTTGCATCGTCTGCTGAAATATAAGAGTCATAACCATCTATATCTTCAATTTTTGTACCTAAATCGTTGATGTTTCGAGACTTAATCACTCTTATATCTCCTTTGGCAGAAAGCAATTTATTCGTAATCTGTCGATCTCTGAACACTGTGAATACATCAAAAGCAAGCCTTTTGGCTATCTCATCAAAGAAATCATTGCGATATATCAGCCAATATGGAAATGAGTGATCTGTTATATAGCTTTGCTTCTGAACAAGCGTTATTTGCTCGGTTATAGAGCGAATAGTAGTTTTACTGCCTGTTTCCAATGTATTAACATTAACGCATACGGTTTCAACTAAAACGCCCTTAAATCCATTTTCTCCGAAATCTATAATGGAATCTATGTGTTTGCGCTCCAATATATCTCTGGTTTTTTTGAACTCAGGTGTATTTAGTAAAAACTTAGGCACGATCAAGGAGACGTAGTTACTGATTTTTACTGCTTTCTCCAAAAAGAAAGAGAATGTATTTGCTGTATCAGTATTCTCTGCTTGCGCCCTATAAAGTTTCAAGGCACTATTGTTTGAGCCTAATTTGTTGAACGGAGGATTACCAATCACCAAATCATATTGTCTGTTAAAATTATGAAGTAGGAAGTCATCGTTTATAAAGTTGATAGAAATATTATTCGGTAGAGTATGCTTGCTGATAATGAACTTTAATATTGCAATTACATCAGGATCAATATCAACAACGTCTATTTTGAGGAATTTAGCAGAAGCGTATTTTTTTATAATAAACGGAATAAAGTTACCTGTACCAACGGAAGGTTCAAGGATATGTATTTCTTCTTTATCTATATCGGGAAGACACTTCATTATTTCATTCAAAATGGATTTGTCGGTAAAAAAGGCAGCATTATGTTCACGCTTAGCATTTGCAAATTCAACAACTTTTGAAATAGACGATATTCCGATAGTATCAAAGTTAGCAGAAATAAAGCTGATAATACTATCAAGTGAATCTAAATCCGTCGTATCAATTAGTTTTCTGACCTCTGTATCATTGAGGTGATGCCTACTGAAAAAAAAAGATATTTTATCTGCAATGTTTTCAAAGATAGCAGTTGGTACAGCTTCACCTAAACATTGTCTAATCTTAATCTCTTCTTTTTTAAGAAAGGCTCTTTTTTTCTCAACAGTAAGCGAATTCAGGGTGCTTTCAGACAAATTAGTCCACCTGAATGAATGAGGTATTGTCATCATCATCATAAGCTCCCTGATGCTGAAAACCCTATCGTCGCTTGGATGAATAGTATTCTGGCTTGCAAGCTGATCGTTTCTTGTATGAATACACGGTCCAACTTTATCCCAATACTGCCTGCGGTATTTATCACCGTTTTTACGAATATTTACAACTATTTCTCCATCTACGACTTTATGGGGAACTTTGCTTATATCAGTCTGGTCAAATGCAGATTCGCCCTCTTTTAAGTCAGCAATCCAACTACGCATATGCTCAGGATAGGTCCTAAATGAATGATAGATGTCATCTTGACTGATTTCTCCGAACTGTTTTAAAGCGGGTAAATCTCCGATGACCTCTCTTAGTGTCTTTTCCTCTTTATAATCAGGGAATAACTCAAAAGGAGATATAAAGTCAGCCAAGTCTTTTCTTACACCAATAACAACTGTTCTTGAACGACTTGAGCAAGCACCATAGTTCTTAAAGTTAATCACTTGTGAATAAGTAGCATACTTATCACCGAGATGAGCGTCGATTGCTTCTGAAATTGGTTTTTCTGTTCCGTCAGTATCAGTGCAGATAGTTTTCATAAAAGCAGGAACATTTTCAAATATAAAGAAAAGCGGGCTGATTTCCTCAATGATTTTAATTGATTCTATCACAAGAGAATTTCTAACTATTTCGTTTTCTGCTTTTTTATGGTTGGCAACGGACATACCTTGACAAGGAGGCGTTGCTATAACAACAGTCACATTATTGATTTTTTCAGCCTTTTTCCAACGCTCTACTTCCGAGAATAAATGCGATTTAACACTATCCTCAGTAATATCTCCACAAATATAACCTGATTCATATTTGCATTTATCATTAAATTTCTGTACATTTATTCGGCGTTCTACAATTTCATTTGTGGCTATACATTCAAAGCCGTGCATCTTAAAGCCATAACAGCCAACGCCTGCACTGCTAAAAAGGCTTATATATGTCAGTACATCATCGTTGATTCTTTTCATTTCAAACACCATTCGCTTATTCTATCTTAATCCACAAGCAACAAATCGGCTTGTGGACATTTTACTTCATCTTATTATCGTAACACGCCAAGATTGCGAAGTCAATATTTTTCAAGTATTTTTATATATATTTTTCAAGTATTTTTATAGATATTTTTATGGCTATTGCAGGTATTTCATTTCTATTGATTAGCTC
>CACYEJ010000153.1 GCA_902773395.1 uncultured Ruminococcus sp. | reverse complement strand
GAAACTCGTCTATTTTCTCTCAAAGAATCATTCTCCAAATCAAACTTACCGCCGTCAACATTCAAATCATTTTCGGAAACTCGTCTATTTTCTCTCAAAGAATCATTCTCCGAATCAGACTTACCGCCGCCAACATTCAAATCATTTTCGGAAACTCGTCTATTTTCTCTCAAAGAATCATTCTCCAAATCAGCCGCCGCACCAAACTCCAAATTCTTCGAATCCTTTTCGGCAATCTCACCAAGCGTTTGATTTATCGCAAGAATCCGTTTCTGATAATCGCTGTCCTCACCTGAAATCTGCTCCACGCTTTCGGGCAGTTCGTCTTCATCGTTCGCCGCACTCCGGAACGTAGGCTTATGGCTCATAGCATTTTTGCCGGCAACAAGATGCAAATATCTCTCACCCAGCTCATCAGCCGGGCCAAACGCCGCCACTTTGTATTGCTTTTTAATCTTTGGCATAGGTTTAAGCTTATTATGTTTTGCGGATATTATCAAATACGCAATATACAGAACAAAAGCAACGCACGATATCACAAAGCCAACAAAAAGACCTGGAGTTCTATATTCAAACTTAATTTTGCTCATTCTGCCGCCCGGAACTCTCACCGCCATAAAGCCGATATCAACCTTTTCGATATCAACCTCTTCGCCGTTGACAGTCGCACTCCAGCCGTTCTCATACGGAATACTGAAAAATACAAGCCTATCGCCGCCGCTTGGTGTGGTAATTTCCGCCGTAAATGAATCTGTACCATACTCAAAACTCGAACACGTGTTCTCTTTCAAGGCGGCGCAATCCTTTGCGTACGCCTCAGGGTCATACGCAAGCCAGCCCGGCTCTTCGATATGCTCCATTAAATCGCCGTACTTATCCGCCTGTTCATCAGTCAAAACCAAAGCTTTCAGCAACAGCAAATGACGATTATCCTCCGTACACTCATAGTACTGGTCTTCCGTGATGTAAGAATCAAAGTAAAAGCCGTAAGGAATATAATTTTTATTTTCGAATATTTTAAAATGATTTTGTTTATCTATATATTTATATCCGGGCATACGTGTCTGTTTGTCCTCGTTTTGGAAATCGTCCTCGTCATACGCATAATCGAAAACATATTTTACAGACAGCAATGCTCTCAGTCCATAATATTTAGGTTCAGGACGAGAACCAACATCTCTTGTCACACCGACAGACGGATAGAAATCATAAATCGAGCCGGGCACGATACTATGAAACGTCTGAATATTAGGGATTTGCCAGAACATACCAACATTATCCATAGTTTCGAAGAAATCCGAGCGAACGTTCTGCAAGTCGTCGTCCTCAACGTGAATCTCTTCCTCTTGATTAATAACATGAGGTATAATAAACTGATGAATATCATAGCTATGAGAACTACCCAAACCGACAATATAAGCGGCGCATAAAGCACCAACCACGCCAACGCTTAAAACAGCCTTAGGATAAAAAGTCTTTTTGTCACGCTTGAGTTCACGGATAAGCATAGCCGTCACGGAAATAGACACCACAGCAAACGCAACGTAAATCCAGTATCTATCGGGGTAAACCTCCAGACCCACGGCGTCAAAAATAATCTCCGGCTCACCCTCAAAATCGTTAGGCATAAGACCGATACCAAAAGCGATAGACATCGTAATCAATGTATTGAGTTCGAGAGCTTTTTTCCATTTTGTACGTGAATTTTCTATAGCAAGCACAGTAGCAAGGCACATCATGAGCGTGAGCATATAGAACCACCTAGCATAATACGACATGACGAACATCTGAAAAATCGCATTAAGAATGGGCACCATAGTACAAACCAGCAAAAACGGCAAAAGCTTTTTGAGCCAACTCTTGCTGTTGGACTGCAAAAAGGCGATAACTCCGGTCATGCCAAAAACTGGGAGCCAAGCGGCAATAGACGACCATTTCGAATTGGAGTCAGGCGTAAAATTAGGTCTAGCCGGAATATCGGGCGGAAAGAACAGCGAAGCGAGAATATGAAGATATCTCTGTTCCGAGCCATACAGCAACGCCCCGAAACCGTGCGGCCAGTCGTTGAGCCGAGGATTCTGCGTAACAAACAGCACGGTAGGAATGAGCAGCACCGCCGTACCAGCGAAGCCGACAACAACCTCAAAGGCAAGTATAAAGAAATCACGAGCGTTAATTTTCCACGAATTGATATATACTCTAAGCGACCAATAAATGATAACAAAAGCAACCATACCAACGAAGAAGTAATAATTCATTATACAAGCGGCGAACACAGCCAAAGCGACGACACCTCTCCGACGAGTTTCCATAAACTCATCAATCGCCGCCAGCAGTAGAGGAAAGACGACAATCGCCTCATGGAAATGGTTAAAGAAGATATTATACACAGAATAGCCGGACATAGCATACATCAAGCCGCCGATAACAGCAATATTTTTGTCACGAGTATATCTTCTGAGATAGATATAACCGGTAAGAGAAGCCGTACCGAATTTAAGAATAAGCAGCGGCCCCATAAGATACGGCACAAAATCGCTGGGAAACGGGATAGTGAGCCAAAAGAAAGGGCTGCCCAGCAGATAGAAGGTATACGAACCGATAAGGCTGGTACCCAAATCGGTAGTAGCAGACCATTGCCAGTTACCGCTGCGTACGGCATCGTGAACGAGCTTATAAAAAGGAACCTGCTGAACGTTGAAGTCACCGTAATAGAGGAAATACCCGTCACCGATGACGATATACGGTATAAAAAAAGCAGCGGAAAAAAACAGACCTAAAAGCAAAGCCTTATACCAATAGCGCTGCTTTCGAGGATTTACTCTTTTCCCCATTCAAACAAAACCTCCGTCAAAAAAAATTTACTATTTAAAGGAAAAAAATAGCATTACCAAATTTTATTATACCATAATTAAGCGATAAATTCATTACATTTCGCAAAAATTTACAATTTGCTGCTTATTAAAAATAGGAAAAGGAAGGCACAAATTTTTATAAATAATAACCAAAGAATAAAGCTAAAGCAAAGATGAATTAATTACAAGAAAACGGCAATACTTATATTAAAGGTCATGAAGTGAGCGAGTTGGGAGTGTGGAGTGAATAGAATCGCTAATAATAACGCCCCCACCCTACGACCGGCAATTCGCAAGCTCTTGCCTTTGTTTATTTGTCCGGATAGTTATTTCTTTTAAGAATATGCTTTTATTTTTTTGTATTTTGTCTATTATAGTTTATTCAGTTTCGCTGAGGGTAATTTGCTTCTCTACGCCAGTTTGCTGCGTCAGCGACTGGGCTCTGCCCAGACCCGCAAACTTTTAAAAAAGTTTGATCAAAACTTTTATATGTTCTTTGCTATAATTTATTTTAAGGAGGAACTATTTTGCAATTCAACAAAGTCGAAATCTGCGGTGTCAACACCTCCAAAATCAAAGTCCTAAACGAATCCGAAAAACGTAATCTCCTAAAAATCATGAAAACCGGCACCCCCTCCCAACGCTCTAAAGCCCGTGAAGATTTAATCAACGGCAACCTCCGCCTCGTCCTAAGCGTAATCCAAAAATTCACCAACCGTGGCGAAAACCCCGACGACCTCTTCCAAGTCGGCTGCATCGGTCTTATCAAAGCTATCGACAATTTTGACGATACCCTCGATGTCAAATTTTCCACATACGGCGTCCCAATGATAATCGGCGAAGTCCGCCGCTACCTCCGTGACAGCAATTATATCCGTGTCAGCCGAAGTATCCGAGATACCGCCTATAAAGCCATGCAGGCAAAAGAGGAACTCCAAAATAAATTCAACCGAGAACCCACCGTGGACGAAATCGCTAAAAAACTCGATATCCCCCGTGAAAACGTTGTCCTAGCCCTCGAAGCTATCGTTGAGCCGGTTTCTCTGTACGAGCCTGTTTTCTCCGACGGCAGCGACACTGTCTATGTAATGGACCAAATCAGCGACAAAAACAGCGACATAAATTGGCTTGAAGAACTTTCTATTAAAGAAGCAATCAATAACCTCACCGAGCGTGAAAAGAAAATCCTCTCCCTCCGCTTCTATATCGGCAAAACACAAATGGAAGTCGCTAAGGAAATCGGAATTTCCCAAGCCCAAGTAAGCCGTATAGAAAAAGGTGCATTGGAGCAAATTAAAAAAAGCTGCCGATAAAAACAAAAATGCTCACAAGATGACCGTTAATGCCGTTCTTGTGAGCAATATTTTTTTATTATAATAATCAAAATAAATCTTAACTTATTCCCTGAGCCAAAGCCAGTCTATTTATACTCGAAAGCGTTAAGATTTAGCACTTATCTTTCTCAAATCGGCAATTCGCAAGCTCTTGCCTGTTTTTGTTTGAATCGAAAG
>CACYEJ010000152.1 GCA_902773395.1 uncultured Ruminococcus sp. | reverse complement strand
CTTTCGATTAAAACTAAAACAGGCAAGAGCTTGCGAATTGCCGGTCTGAGAAAGAAAAGTGCTGAATCTTAACGCTTTCGAGTATAAAATACTGTGTTTTCCTGATGTTGGGAAATTTTAGTAAAAAACAGCTTTGCTCTTTGAGCAATTAGAAAATGAACAGAGGATTTATTTTTCAATAGGAGAAATAATAATGATGATGATGACTGATTCCGAAAAACTTCACGAGGAATGCGGTGTTTTCGGCGTATTCAGCAACGAGACCGTAAATGTTGCATCTACCGTTTATTATGGATTGTTTTCATTGCAGCACCGTGGTCAGGAGGGCTGCGGGATTGCTGTGAACGATGAGGGAGTGATTTATTCGTACAGGGATTTAGGACTTGTAAACGACGTGTTCACGCCAACTGTGCTAAAATCGCTGGGCGAGGGCAATATGGCAGTGGGTCACGTTCGTTACGGTACTACCGGCGCCAACGATAGAAACAATGTCCAGCCTATTGTTGTGAACCACATTAAGGGGAGAATGGCTCTTGCGCACAACGGCAACCTCGTAAACTCCATGGAGCTTAGAGAGCAGCTGGAGCTTGAAGGCTCAATCTTCCATACCACAAGCGACACAGAGGTTATTTCATATGTAATCACCAAAGAGCGGATAAACTGTCCGTCTATTGAAGAGGCGGTAAATCGCGCGATGTACAAAATCGACGGCGCGTATTCGCTTGTTGTGATGTCGCCTAAAAAGCTTATTGCGGCAAGAGATCCAAGAGGCTTCCGTCCGCTTTGCTACGGCGTAACCGAGGACGGACGATATATCGTGGCTTCCGAAAGCTGCGCGTTAGAAGCTGTAAGCGCAAAGCTTATCCGCGATATAAAGCCGGGCGAAATTGTCGTGTTCAGTGAGGACGGCGTTCGCTCGATTACGGAGCATTGCGGCACTAAACCGGGTGCAATGTGTATTTTTGAGTACATTTATTTTGCAAGACCGGATTCCAGATTAGACGGCTGCAACGTTCATATGGCGAGAGTTCGGGCAGGCGAGCTGCTTGCAAAATCTCACCCTGTAGATGCCGATATCGTCATTGGTGTGCCGGATTCGGGTCTTGATGCGGCTGTGGGGTATGCAAGGGCTTCCGGTATTCCTTACGGCATTGGATTTATCAAGAATAAATATATCGGCAGAACCTTTATTTCTCCCGGACAGTCGTCCAGAGAGGATAAGGTTAAAATAAAGCTTAATCCAATTTCTGAGGTTGTAAAGGGTAAGAGAGTTGTTATGATTGACGACTCTATCGTCCGTGGTACGACAAGCGCGAGAATTGTTCGCCTTGTGAGAGATGCCGGAGCAAAAGAGGTTCATGTGCGAATTTCCGCGCCGCCGTTTGTTAGTCCGTGCTATTACGGCGTTGATATCGACTCAAAGGAGAATTTGATTGCCTGTAAGCATTCAATCCCTGAGATTGCTAAGATTATCGGGGCTGATTCGTTGGGCTACCTCAGTCGTGAGGACGTGACTAAGCTTGCGGACGGCAGCAGCTGTACCGGATTCTGCTGCGCTTGCTTTGACGAAAAGTATCCAACTCCCACGCCAAAGGGTAATCTAAAAAATAAATTTGAGCAGAAGATAGACAAAACCAAAAAGAAAGATAAGGAAATAGGTGACACGAATGAAGAGTTGCAGTGAGAGCTATAAGGCAGCAGGCGTTGACATTACCGCAGGCTACAAAGCTGTAGAGCTGATGAAGAGCCACATCGCGCGCACAATGACAAGCGGCGTAGTTTCGGATATCGGCGGCTTTGGCGGTCTGTTTGAGCTTGATGTAAAGGACATTGAAAGACCGGTGCTCGTAAGCGGTACGGACGGTGTCGGCACTAAGCTGAAAATGGCATTCCTCATGGATAAGCACGACACGGTAGGTATTGACTGTGTTGCAATGTGCGTGAACGATATTATCTGCTGCGGAGCAAAGCCGTTGTTTTTCCTTGATTATATTGCATGTGGAAAGAATATTCCCGAAAGAATAGAGGCAATTGTAAAGGGCGTTGCAGAGGGCTGCGTGCAGTCGGGCTGCGCGCTGGTTGGCGGTGAAACTGCCGAGATGCCGGGCTTCTATCCTGTGGACGAGTACGACTTGGCAGGCTTCTCCGCAGGCGTTGTTGACAAGAGTAAGATTCTCGACAAGAATACCGTAACCGAAGGCGATGTGATAATTGCGCTTCCGTCAAGCGGCGTTCACTCAAACGGATTTTCTCTTGTGAGAAAAGTATTTGACGTTGAGAGCGCAGATATTAAATCCCCCGTTGAGGAGCTTGGCGGAAAGTCGATAGGCGAAACCCTGCTTACTCCTACAAAGATTTATGTGAAGCCGATGCTTGCTTTGTTTGAAGAGGTAAAGGTAAAGGCTGTTTCGCATATTACAGGCGGCGGTTTTTACGAGAATATTCCAAGAAGCTTGCCCACAGGCTACAGCGCGGAGATTAACAAGGCAGATGTAAGAGTACTTCCTATCTTTGATTTGATTGCTAAAACAGGCAATATCCCAGAGAGAGATATGTTCAATACTTTTAATATGGGCGTAGGAATGAGTGTTGTTGTAGCTGCCGAGGACGCTGATAAGGCGATTGAGGTTCTTAACGCTCAGGGCGAAGACGCTTATGTTATCGGCAGAGTTGTCAAGAGCGACGAGGGAGTTATTATCAAGTAAAATGGAAGACAGAGTTAAGCTTGAAAAATATATTAAGCCAAGTCCGAAACAGTATGTGTTTGGAATTATTTTGATGATTGCCGGAGCAGCGGCGTTAGCTGTTGAAATTGTGATGTTTGACCAGTTAATGCTTGGCATTGTGTGGCTGGGCTTTGGCGTTATTTTAGGAAGTATATTTATTGCTGTAGGCGCGATTAAGGGAAGCCTTTTTAAGAAGAGAATGGACGAGCTTGATAAGAAGGGAGATTTGCCTGATGTTCTGTATGACTTTCAGACGGGCAAGCCGATGTTTAACGGTTCTTTGATTCTTGGAAAATATTTCCTGATAAGCAAAAAAAGCGGCGATGTTGTAGAGTACTGCGATATTGAAAAGCTTTATCAGCTTGTCAAGGGCAACGGTTCGAATGCTAAAAGAATTATACAGATTCGCACCGTGGACAAGAAGAAAATCAATCTTTGCAAAATTCCTGTCAGCGGCAGCAAAGTAGGCGAGGAGCTTGGCAAGGTGCTTGGCTTGATAACAGCCAAAAACAGAAATATTCAGTTGTGATAATTGGTGAATATAATGAGTAACGAAAAAATAAAGATAGCCGTGTTTGTGTCGGGCGGCGGCACAAATTTGCAGGCGCTTATTGATAAGCAGAAGAGCGGCGTTATCAAGAGCGGTGAGATAAAGCTTGTAGTGTCGAATAATCCGAACGCTTATGCTTTGGAAAGAGCAGCTAAGGCAGGCATTATGACGGAAGTTGTGTCGAGAAAGGAATGTTCCTCACAGCGTGAGTTCGAGGAAAAGCTCGTTAAGCTTTTGAACGACAACGGCATTGAATTGATTGTGCTTGCAGGCTTTATGTGCATTTTGAGCGAGTTCTTTACAGCGAAGTATCCTAAGAGAATTATCAATGTACACCCGTCGCTGATTCCCTCGTTTTGCGGCAAAGGCTTTTACGGCTTGCATGTACATGAGGCTGCGCTTAAATACGGCGTGAAGGTGACAGGTGCAACGGTTCATTTCGTCAATGAGATTCCCGACGGCGGAGAGATTATCATGCAGAAGGCTGTCGAGGTTGAGGACGGCGATACCCCGGAGGTATTGCAGAAAAGAGTCATGGTCAACGCCGAGTGGATTATTCTTCCGCAGGCAGTTGAAAAGGTGTGTCATGCGGCACTTGGTTTGAAAGGAAAATAATTATGAACGTATATAAAACATACGACATCGGCGAGCTGATAAACGGCAATCCCTATGTCGGAAGAGGTATCGTAATCGGCAAGACCGAGGACGGCACAAAGGCTGCTGTAGCTTACTTCATTATGGGCAGAAGCGAAAACAGCCGTAACCGTATCTTTGTGGAGAACGGAGATGAGGTTATCATTCACCCGTTTGACGCTTCTAAGGTAGAAGACCCGTCGCTGATTATCTATTCGCCTATCAGAAAGCTCGGCGATAAGCTGATTGTAACAAACGGTGACCAGACTGATACAATTTATGATTTTATCAAGGACGGCAAGAGCTTTGAAGAGGCTTTGGAAACTCGTGAGTTTGAGCCTGATCCGCCGAACTGGACGCCGCGTATCAGCGGTATGCTTAACTTTGGCGAGAAGCTCACATATAAAATGAGTATTCTAAAAAGCGCTGATATTGAGGGAAGCGAGTGCAGCAGATATACATTTTCTTACAACGCTTTGAATGGTATCGGTCATTTCATTCATACATATGTGACGGACGGCAACCCGATTCCTACATTCATGGGTGAGCCGGAGAGAGTTGCAATCCCGAATGACATTGACGAGTTTGAGCAAAAGATTTGGAACAACTTGAACGAACAGAATAAAATTTCTATTTATGTAAGATATATTGACCTTGCGACAGGTAAGGTTGAGAATCGTATGATTAATAAGAATCAGTAAGTTTTATATTCAAAGACTAAAAGATTTGGCATTTAAAAGTTTTGATCAAACTTTTTCAAAAGTTTGCGGGGTGCAGGGGCAGAGCCCATGCTCGCTGACGCAAGAAGCTAGTGTAGAGAAATAAACTTCCCTCAGCGAAACTAAAAAAACTTATTATAGAGCAAGTATCAAAAAATTAAAAGCAACCCTAAAAAATCTTTCGTTTTAAACAAAACCAGGCAAGAGCTTGCGAATTGTCGGTTTAAGAAAGATAAGTGCTAAATCTTAACGCTTTGAGTATACTATAACTACCACAATTGAAAGGAACGGTTTGACAATGGCAGCAAACAAAGAAAGTTACATTTCTCCTTTTTCCACAAGATATGCGAGTGAGGAGATGCAGTACGTCTTCTCCGAGAAATTCAAGTTTACTACGTGGCACAGACTCTGGATTGCCCTTGCAAAGGCAGAGCAGAAAATGGGTCTTGACATCACAGACGAGCAGATTGCAGAGCTTGAGGCTTATAGAGATATCGTAGATTTTGAAACGGCTGAGGCAAGAGAAAAGGAAGTCCGCCACGATGTAATGTCGCACGTTTACGCTTACGGTAAGCAGTGCCCTAAGGCTGAGGCTATCATTCATCTGGGAGCTACCTCTTGCTACGTTGGCGACAATACCGACGTAATTATTCTCAGAGAGGCTTCAAAGATTGTGCTTAAAAAATGCGCTCAGGTTATCAAGAATCTTTCCGAGTTTGCAGAGGAGTATAAGTCTTTGCCGTGCCTTGCTTACACGCATTTGCAGCCGGCTCAGCTTACAACAGTCGGAAAGAGAGCTACTCTTTGGATGTATGAGCTTATTCAGGATATTGAGAACCTTGAGTTCCAGCTTTCTAATTTGAAGCTTCTCGGTTCAAAGGGTACTACCGGTACTCAGGCAAGCTTTATGGAGCTTTTCGGCGGCGACGAGGAAAAGGTTATGGGAGTTGAGCGTCTTATTGCAGAAGAGCTTGGCTTTGATAAGTGCGTTGCCGTTTCCGGTCAGACATATTCAAGAAAGACAGATTCCTATTTCTTGGGTGCGTTGTCCGGTATTGCTCAGAGTGCTTACAAGTTCTCTAATGACCTGAGAATTCTCCAGTCGTTTGAAGAAATGGAAGAGCCGTTTGAAAATAAGCAGATTGGTTCGTCCGCTATGCCGTATAAGCGTAATCCTATGAGAAGCGAGCGTATCTCTTCTCTTGCAAGATATGTGATTGTTGATTCTCTTAATCCGGCTTTAACAGCAGGCACACAGTGGTTTGAGAGAACTCTTGACGACAGTGCAAACAAGAGAATTTCCGTTGCGGAGGCTTTCCTTGCAGTTGATTCCATTCTCAATATCTACATCAATATCACAAGCGGACTTGTGGTTTATGACAAGGTTGTAACAAGAAGAGTTATGGAGAAGCTTCCGTTTATGGCTACCGAAAATATTATGATGAAGAGCGTTAAGAACGGCGGCAACCGTCAGGAGCTGCACGAGCTTCTCAGAGGACACTCCCACGCTGCCGCAAAGAAAGTCAAGAAAGAGGGCGGCGAGAATGATTTGATTGACAGAATTGCTGCTGATATCGCTTTCCCGATCACTAAGGAAGAAATCGAGAAAGAGCTTGACCCAAGTCTTTACATTGGCAGAAGCGTTTCTCAGGTAGAGGAGTTTATTGAAAACGAGGTAAAGCCTGTTCTTGACAGACTTTATACGGACGAGATTAAATCTGAGCTTAAGGTTTAAATTTATGCGAGAGCTGGAAACAGAAAGACTTCGTCTGCGGTACATCGACAAAAACGACGCTGCAAAAATATTTTACGGCTGGGCAAATGACCCTGAGGTTACAGAGTATCTTACGTGGGATTGTCATAAGGATATCTTGGATACAAATTTTGTGCTTGCGATTTGGATTGAGGAGTACAAGGATGAGAATTGTTTCCGCTGGGGCATTGAGCGTAAAGAGGACGGCGCGCTCATAGGCATGATTGACGTTGTAAGATTCGACGGCAAGGAGAACGGCGTGCCTGTTATCGGATACTGCTCCGGTAAAAAGTATTGGGGCAACGGCTACATGACCGAGGCTTGCAAGGCTGTAGTCGGTGAACTTTTCGAATGTGGATATCCGACTATTTTAATTTCTGCGGCGGCTGAGAATATCGGCAGTAATCGAGTTATTCAAAAATGCGGATTTCGTTTTGTAGAGAGCAGGCAGGAGGTTTTAAAAAATAAAACGTTGACGGTAAATCATTATCGTATAGATAAATAATTATTTAATGAAAGGAACAAATTTGCATGAAAGAATTTGAACTGAAATACGGCTGCAACCCGAATCAGAAGCCGTCTAAGATTTTTATGTCGAACGGCGAAGAGCTTCCGATTGAGATTCTGAACGGCAAGCCCGGATACATTAATTTTCTTGATGCGTTCAACAGCTACCAGCTTGTAAAAGAAATCAAGGAAGCAACAGGACTTTGCGCCGCAACTTCCTTTAAGCACGTAAGCCCTACGTCTGCCGCTGTTGGCAGAAAGCTCAGCGACAAGCTTAAAAAGGCTTGCTTTGTTGATGATATCGAGGGTCTAGACGACTCTCCTCTTGCGTGCGCTTATGCAAGGGCAAGAGGTACGGACAGAATGTCGTCTTTCGGTGACTGGATAGCGCTCAGCGATGTTTGCGACGTTACAACTGCGACTATCATTAAAAGAGAGGTGTCCGACGGTATCATAGCGCCGGGTTACACGGACGAGGCTCTGGAGATTTTGAAGTCAAAGAAAAAGGGCAATTACAACATTGTAAAGATTGACGAGAACTACACTCCCGACCCAATCGAGCGTAAGCAGGTTTACGGCATTACCTTTGAGCAGGGCAGAAACGAGTTTAAGATTAACAACGAGCTGCTGGAGAATGTTGTAACAGAAAATAAAAATATTCCCGATGATGCGAAGATTGATTTGATTATCGCGCTCATTACACTTAAATATACACAGTCCAATTCCGTGTGCTATGCTGTTGACGGACAGGCAATCGGCGTTGGCGCGGGTCAGCAGTCGAGAATTCACTGCACACGTCTTGCAGGAAACAAGGCGGATATCTGGCATCTCCGTCAGCACGACAAGGTGCTTAATCTTCCTTTCCTCGATACTTTGGGCAGACCCGACAGAGATAATGTTATTGATGTTTATATCTCCGACGATGATGAAGACGTACTTGGTGAGGACGTTTGGCAGCAGTACTTTAAGGTTAAGCCCGAACCGCTTACAAGAGAGGAGAAGAAAGCCTATCTTTCACAGATTAAGGGCGTTTCTTTGGGCAGCGACGCTTTCTTCCCGTTTGGCGACAATATCGAGCGCGCAAGAAGAAGCGGCGTAAGCTACATTGCGCAGCCGGGCGGCTCAATCCGTGACGATAATGTTATTGAGGCTTGCAACAAGTATGATATGGCAATGGTATTCACAAAGATGAGATTGTTCCATCATTAATTATTTGATAACCAACCGTACAAATACAGATGAATATAATTACTGTATTTGTACGGGTTTGCTGTTATTTTGTAATCTTTTTGGGGTGATGATATGTCAGAGATGTTTACAAAGATAATTTCAACCGATCCCGATTCAACAAGGATTTGGGAGCTTAAAGACAAAATAAACGAAGCTTTTGGCGAGAAATATAAAATTAAATTTGAGCAGAGTGATGCAGCGCAGTTCGAGGACTGCGGCGAGAATTTAGAGGAGATAATCTGTCCTCGCTGCGGTAAGACGATTGACTTCGACTGGTGGGGCGAGGCAATGGACAGATACTTTCAAAACGAAAGTCAGGATTTAAGCGTCGAATTGCCGTGCTGCGGAGAAACAATTTCTCTGAATGATCTTAATTACAATATGCCCTGCGGTTTGGCTTGCGCGTCAATGATTGTCGAAGGCGGCAGCATGGACGATAAAACGCTTGACGAGCTTCAAAATCTTGTAGGCGAGAAGTTGAGGGTTATAACCGGAAGATATTGAGTCTTTTATTAAAGGAGATATGATAAAATGAAAATTATGGTAGTTGGCGGCGGCGGCCGTGAGCATGCTATCATCAAGAAGCTAAAGGAGAGCGAAAAGGTAACAAAAATCTACGCTCTTCCCGGCAACGGCGGTATTGCTCAGGACGCAGAGTGCGTGGATATCGGCGCTAAGGATATCCCCAAAATTGTTGAGTTTGCAAAGGAAAATCAAATTGAATTTGCCGTAGTAGCTCCCGATGATCCGTTGGTGCTTGGTGCGGTTGACGCTTTGGAGGAGATTGGAATTCCTTGCTTCGGTCCTCGTGCAAATGCGGCTATTATAGAGGGAAGTAAGGTATTCTCAAAGGAGTTAATGAAGAAGTTCGGTATCCCTACGGCTGAGTATGAGGTCTTTGACGATATGGAAAAGGCTCTTGAATACATAAAAACAGCTCCTATCCCCACTGTTATTAAGGCGGACGGTCTTGCGCTCGGAAAGGGCGTTATTATCGCCGAATCAAGAGAGGACGCCGAGGCAGCCGTTAAGTCTATGATGCAGGATAAAATTTTCGGAGAGAGCGGCAGCAGAGTTGTAATCGAAGAGTTCCTTACAGGTCCGGAGGTTTCTGTTCTGTCGTTTACCGACGGCAAGACGGTTGTGCCTATGGTGTCGAGCATGGACCATAAACGCGCCTTGGACGGCGACAAGGGTCTTAACACAGGCGGCATGGGCACTGTTGCGCCGAATCCGTATTATACAGAAGAGGTTGCAGCGGAGTGTATGGAGAAAATTTTCCTGCCGACAATCAAGGCTATGTCCGAGCTTGGACGACCTTTCAAGGGCTGCTTGTACTTTGGCTTGATGATTACGCCGAAAGGCCCTAAGGTTATTGAGTATAACTGCCGTTTTGGCGACCCGGAAACTCAGGTAGTGCTTCCGCTTCTGGAGAGCGATTTATTTGAGATTATGCAGGCTGTTTCTGAGGAAAGACTTGACGGTACAGAGGTTAAATTTGCAGATAAAAATGCCTGCTGCGTAGTGCTTGCTTCAAAGGGCTACCCGAAAGCATATGATAAGGGCTTCGAGATTACTGTCGGTGAGCTTGCTGATAATGCTGATTTCTACATTGCCGGCGCAAAGCTTGACGGCGGCAAACTGCTCACTAACGGCGGCAGAGTGCTAAATGTTGTGGCTAAGGCTGATACTCTCGAAGAGGCAATTAAGGACGCTTACAAAGCAGCGGAGAATATAACCTTTGAAAATGCTTATTGCCGCAGCGACATCGGACAGCGCGCCCTGAAAGCGATAAGTAAATAAGTAAGGAGGATAATGCCGTGGTTTACAGAATTTTTGTAGAGAAGAAACCGGAGCTTGCCCACGAGGCAAAGACTCTTTGCAGCGATATTAATTCCCTTTTAGGTATAACGAATCTAAAAAGTATTCGTATTCTCAACAGATACGATGTTGAAAATATTGATGAGGAGCTTTTTGAGTATTGTAAGGGTACAGTATTTTCAGAGCCGCAGCTCGATATTGTGTCGGAAGACTTAGAATATACATTCAGTAATCTTGTTTTTGCTGTTGAGTATCTTCCGGGTCAGTTTGACCAGAGAGCCGACTCAGCCGCTCAGTGTATTCAGATTATCTCGCAGAAGGACAGACCTCTTGTACGAACTGCCAAGGTGTATATTTTGAACGGTTTCCTCACAGAGGAAGAGATTGAGGAAATTAAGAAGTACGTTATCAACCCCGTTGAATGTCGTGAGGCTTCAATGGAGAAATACGAAACTCTCGCCGCTGAGTACGATATCCCGACAGAGGTAGCAACGCTTGACGGCTTCAACGCACTCGATGAGGACGGACTGAAAGCATTTATGACAGAAAAGGGTCTTGCAATGGATCTTGACGATATCAAATTCTGTCAGGCGTATTTCAGAAGTGAGGACAGAGATCCTACTATTACCGAAATAAAAATGATCGACACATATTGGTCGGATCATTGCAGACATACAACTTTCTTAACGACAATTGACGATGTTAAGTTTGAGGACGAGCTTCTGCAAAAAGCATATGAGGAATACCTCGAAACAAGAAAAGCAATCGGCAGAACAAAGCCAATCAACTTAATGGACTTGGGTACAATCGGCGCAAGATATCTGAAAGCAACAGGCAAGCTTGATAAGCTCGATGAATCCGAAGAAATTAACGCCTGCACAGTTAAAATAAAGGTTGACGCAGACGGCGAAGAAGAGGATTGGCTGCTGCTGTTCAAGAATGAAACACATAACCACCCGACTGAAATTGAACCTTTCGGCGG
>CACYEJ010000151.1 GCA_902773395.1 uncultured Ruminococcus sp. | reverse complement strand
TGCTCGTAGGATCGATCTCATCAGGGTCGATTCAAAAGACATAGGGTGGCTTAAAAGAGCAAATGACAGGGCAAAGGAGTCAGAGGCAGAGTATATCACGGAAGTTTGACACCCCAAATTGCTAAAAGCCAGTAACGGCTTTATTTTTTTGAAAATTTTCAATATCTTGTAGACCGTAATGCCGTATTGTGTTATAATAGTACTATAAGTTGTGGAGGTGTCATATGCGGTTAAACAAGGTAAAATCCAAGAATGCAATCTCGTATTACATAATCCGTTCAGTTCGTCGCGGAGGGAAAAACTCTTCTGAAATAGTCAAAAAACTAGGGACTGAAAAATCAATCAGGGAGACCTATGGTGTCGATGATGTTGATGCCTGGGCCAGGGAGCAATTACAGCTGATGAACGAGAAAGAGGCTGCATCTGATCACCGAGTGCTTGTTCCGTTCACAACCAACATCACAATCGGCATGAATGCCCCATTGTCTTTCAATTCGGGATATCTATTTCTTCAGCAGATTTATTATCAACTTGGCCTTCCGTCCATATGCCGCGCAATCAAGAAAGACAATTCATTTGAGTATGATCTTAACAGTATTCTTTCTCGCCTTCTTTATGGCAGGATACTTTATCCATCTTCAAAGTTGTCATGCTATGAGCAGTCACAGAAGCTTCTTGAGCAGCCAGACTTTGAACTGCATCAGGTTTACCGTGCCCTTTCTGTGTTATCTGAAAACTCTGATTTCATACAGTCAGAGCTTTATAAGCGCTCCAGAAAACTTGTAAAAAGAAATACAGGTATTCTTTTCTATGACTGCACAAACTACTTCTTTGAACTGGAAAAAGAATCGGGTCTTAAACAGTATGGGCCCAGTAAAGAACACCGTCCCAATCCCATAGTCCAGATGGGGCTGTTCATGGATAAGTCCGGCATTCCCCTGGCTTTCTGCATAAATCCCGGCAACCAGAATGAGCAGCTGTCACTAAAACCTCTGGAGCAACAGATAATGAGAGATTTCGAACTTTCAAAATTTATTATCTGCACAGATGCTGGTTTATCATCTGATGCAAACAGGCGCTTCAACAACTATGGTGAGCGTAGTTTCATAACAACCCAATCCATCAAGAAACTAAAAAGCGATCTTAAGGAATGGTGCCTTGATCCCAGCGGATGGGAAACAGAAGGCAGCAAAAAGAAATATGACATTTCGAAACTTGAAGACACGCCGGAAAACAGAAACCGCATCTACTACAAACAGATGCTGGTAGAAGGATATGATGAGGAACGTGACATACCATTTGATCAGACACTTATTGTCACCTACTCTCTCAAATACAAAGATTACCAGCAGACAATCCGAAGCCGTCAGATAGAGCGTGCAAGGAAGTTCCTTGATAAGCCTGCCCAGGCTGACAAGAGGTCTCAAAATGATGCCAAAAGATTCATCAAGAAAACTCCGTTTACAAATGATGGTGAAATAGCCAGCAAAGCAAGGTATGAAATCGATGAGGCAGCTATTGAAGAGGAGGCACGCTATGACGGATTCTACGCAGTATGTACCAATCTCGACGACTCTCCTGCTGACATTGCAAAGATAAACCATGACCGCTGGGAAATCGAAGAATCGTTCAGGATAATGAAATCAGAGTTTGAAGCAAGGCCGGTATACCTGCAGAGAGATGACAGAATAGAAGCTCATTTCCTTACATGCTTCATAGCACTTATGATATACAGGATACTCGAAAAAAAACTTGGTGAAAAATACACCTGCGAAGAGATCATAAGAACTCTGAGACACATGGAAATGAGAAAAGTAGCCGATCAGGGATACATCCCCTGCTATACAAGAACAGAACTTACAGACGCATTGCATGAAAACGCTGGGTTCCATACTGACTATGAACTGACAACGCCTAAAGTAATGGCCGGGATTATCAGAAGAACTAAAGGACTGTAAGCCGTGGTATGGTCTAGAACCTCTTAAATAAAGAGGCTTACCGCAGGCAAGGCTCCCTTTCCAGAAAGTATATACGCAACATTACGCATTTCACGCGATAAAAATAAAGCCGGAATCCTAGATAAATACTGGGATTGCGGCTTTTTAGGTGTCAAAGATGGGAGTATAACACAAAACAATATTTATGAAAGAGTATTTTATCTTAACTTCTCTCCCGATCTTCTCTTAAGTAAGTTCTGCTCGTTAAGCTCGAGCTTCGCCATAGGCTCGCTCTTGCTAATCTCGCAGAACGGAACGATCCCTACGGTTTCTGCTTC
>CACYEJ010000150.1 GCA_902773395.1 uncultured Ruminococcus sp. | reverse complement strand
ATCTTTCGGTTAAAACAAAAAAGGCAAGAGCTTGCGAATTGCCGGTATGAGAAAGATAAGTGCTATATCTTAACGCTTTCGAGTATAGTATAATTTTTTCTGCATAAAAATAATTAACAGCTATCAGAGTTCTGTTGAACTTAAATAGCTGTTAATTGGCTCTTGGTTTATATATATAAGGAGAACTCAATTTTATAACCAATAAAACAGTTGTTTTTATTGGCGTTGTGTCTGCTGGAACAATTTAGTCGTCCTCGTCGCAGGCAAATTCAAATGTGTCAATAACTGTACCTTCAAGGTTATATACTGGCACAATTGCGGAATTATTATCTGTGGATAGATGTGTGCAGAAATCTTCCTTTGTAATGTAGCCGATGCTGCCGTTTATGCCTTCTGCTTTGATTAGGTCGGGTAATTCGTTGTTATCACTTACAGCTATTGCAGAGCCGTAGGTTTCGCCTGTGGCTGTTTCAGAATAGCTTTCTGAGATAGGGTCGTTCAGGTTTGATGTGAATGATCCTGAAGCGGTTGGATAGCTTGCACGTGTTACATATACACGGTTGCCGTCAGAGTCTAAGCTGGCGAACATCTGAAACAAACACTGCGCATAGTATGTGCCGGGGTCTGTTGTTGAAACGTGTAATTTGTATGATGAAACACTGTACGGAAGCTGCTGGAAGCCTGTGCTTCTCTTTAAAGCTCCGCTTGTAGTATACAACATTGCGTTTGAGTATACGTAGCTTGGACTCATAGGACAGTCATCGGTGGTTTGTATATGTGCTGTTGATTGCGCAGATGAACCTATAGTGTAGATACTGCGGTACTGGTAATAGTACGGTCCGTATCCTGTGTAATATCTCCATGCAGAGGTATAGGTTGATACTGCTGCTGCCGGAATGCTTGCTGCTGTGAATATTGCTAGGGTTAGTAATAGTGATACGATTATTTTTATTTTCTTTAATTTCATTGTTTTGAACCTCTCTTTTTTTTGTTTTTATATAATATATATACCAAGTTTTTTTATTCAATTATATTACTTATTTTTATTTAAAAATTCCATAAATCAATTTTCAAATAAAAATAAGTACTTTCTGCCGGACCGAACAAATAATGACAGTCCGGCAGATTCTTTACGAATTCGGAAAACTCGTAAGTATGGGTATTATAAAAAGAGAGTGGGCTATTTTGGTATATCAGTATTTGCAGTGTTATCTGTTGATAAATCCGTGTCTGATTCTGTAGAGCTGGTCGGCATGTCCTGTGAACGGCTTTCGCATAAAGCTTCGTATTCCTCAATATCGTCACCGTCTATGATGTCATGATCAAAATCAGAGCTTTCAAGCTGCTCATTGGTAAAGAATTCGTTGTCAACCATTTTACCAATAACAGTTTTGCCGTCTTTGTCATAAATATAAATCCAGTTCCTAATACTGCTGCTGCGAAAATTCCCCTGATAATCCGAGCCGTTATAACTAAAGAAACCGTTTGTTACGGAAAAATCATCAGTGTAGCAATAGCCTGTGATAGACTGTCCGTTATCGTACAAAACAATCTTCATCATGTCAGTGCCTAAAAAAATGTTTCCGATTGTGTCGCTGTTTTTGTTGATATCAAGCAGATCGCTTTCGTCATATTGCGGAGAGCATTCGTCAAATCCCATATCTTCCAGACGGCTTTCCATTTCATCGATTTTTTCTTCGCTGATTTGAGTGGAAAATTTGCTGTTTTTGATTACATCTCTCAGAGAAAAATCAGCGGCTTTTGTGGCTATAGCGCCGCAGGCGAAAATCAAGCACACAGCTATTGCGTTTGCGGCAAAGATTTTCTTAAATGCTTTAGAATGTCTAGGCTGTTCATAAAGATTATAAAGTTTGCTTTTGTCACTGAATTTCAAAGAATTCATTTGATTAAAATAATCCTCACTCAGGAGCTTGTCGAGTTTATTCACGAGTTATTTATACCTCCTTGTATAAATTTTCTAAAAGCTTTCTTGCCTTTGTGAGTCGATCTCCGACAGTAGACTTACTTACACCGGTGATTGCTGATATTTCTTCAATGGTATAGCCCTCGTGATAATAAAGCTCAATGATAATTCTGTATTTAGTGGGAAGACTACGGATATCCTCCCAAATTTCGCATTCTGTCAGAGGGCTGCTGCTGTCAATAATCTCCTCATCTATAGTGGTCTTATTCTTATGCCAAAAAGATTTTGTAAAATCCTTTGCTGTATGTATAGTAGTTTTTACAAGCCATAGCTTCTTTTTGTGTTCGCTGTCAAAGCTTGGATTCTTTTTAAGATATTTTATAAAAGTTTCCTGCACAGCGTCCTCAGCGTCATCACGATTACCGCAATAAGTATAAGCACAGCGATATAGTATATCAGCATATGCTTCCACAGTGCTTTCAAATTCTGTTTTTTCTAATTGCATTGGTTGATGACCTCCGTCTAAAAATGCCCTCTATATAATAAACGATTGAAAGGATACTTTTTTCCGGATTTTTTTAAAAAAAATTTAAATATTTTTTAAGACGAGCAGATCATGGAAAATATATTACCTAGTTATAAAATATATGTCCATTTAGACAGAATTGTTCACACGAATTAATGCTATAAATTGTTTGTATTTGCCGAAACGATAATCTTGAAACAAAAAATAATTTACAACCGAATCACTTGCGAATGATCAAGCACAGCGATTGCATGGTACAGAAGAACAAGCGAATCGGCGAACTTGAACTAATGTAAACCATAGAACACGTTTAGTGATGTACATCTGTTGTAAACTGTTCTATATAATAAACGATTGGGAATATATATTTTTCCGGAAATTTCAAAAACTTATTTAATGTTCTGCGTATTGCACAAATATTTTATAAGTGTTTTGTTACAATTAACAGTTTAACATTGCTTGTACAATACTAAAAAATTCTAAACAAACTGGCTGCCCAAACAAAACCCTATTTAATCGAAAACACCCACGAAGAACGATCCGCCCACGCCAGATATAAAGGGAAATAAAAGCACGCCCTTTCTGTAAAAAAAGTAATCAGGCGACAGAGGGCGAAGAGGATTAAAAAAATAAAATAGAAGTATGGTGAAGAAAAACGAATTTTCCTTTTATAATACCTAAACAAGTATATTTTACCAAGAAATTTGCGGATATCAACGTGGGAAGTTTAAGTAGTTAAGAAAAAATTTACAAAAGTTTAAAATCTCCTAATAATTTTGTTACATATTTTTATTAAAATATAATTACTAAATACTCTGAATGCCCTCAAACTTCTGTCTGCAACAGGCAGAAATAACAAAAACTGACTGAAAAATATCAGGCTTAAACAGGATAAATTATTTTTTTTTGGAAAATTCAATATTTTTTTAGTTAAACTGTTGCAATTCTCTTGAAAATCTTGTATTATTATTATAATAATCGGTTGTTTTGCACATTGTTTATTACAATATTGAAACCAGTTGCCGCATTAATTTTCTGCACAATTGCAGTTGACGTATTATAGCTAAAATTTATTTTGAAAAAAAGAGGGATGTATTTATGTCTAACAGATTGTTTCAGGGTGTAGTCCATCAGATGAGAGATGCAATAGACAGAACTATTGGCGTTATTGACGAAACTTCGGTAGTCATCGCTTGCAGTGAGCTTGGCAGAATCGGCGAGGTAAACGACAGTATTACTTCCGAAACACTCAGCTCCACCGCTCCTTTCGTTATTAACGGACATACCTTCAAATCCTTTGGCAGCAACTCCAGAAGTGAGTATGCCGTGTTTGTTCAGGGCAGCGACGATATCGCTTTAAAGTATGCCCAGCTTCTTGCTGTATCCCTTAGCAGCATTAAGCAGTACTACGATGAAAAGTACGATAGAGGCAACTTCATCAAGAACGTTATCCTCGATAATATTTTGCCCGGAGATATCTACCTCAAAGCAAGAGAGCTTCGTTTTAATTCTGAGGTAACAAGAGTTTGTATGCTTATTAAGGTTACTAACAAAACGGACGTTTCTGCTTACGATGTTATTCAGAACCTGTTTCCGGATAAGACAAAGGATTTTGTAATCAATATCAACGAAACTGATATCGCTCTTGTAAAAGAGGTTAAGGCAGGCATTGACTCAAAAGACCTTGAAAAGCTCGCCAGCTCTATTGTGGATACGCTTTCCAGTGAGTTCTATACTCATTGTATCGTTGGTATCGGTACGGCTGTTGTGGGCGTTAAGGAGCTTGCTCATTCGTTTAAGGAAGCTCAGGTGGCTCTTGAGGTTGGTAAGGTGTTCGATACGGAGCGTACTATCGCAAGCTACGATAACCTCGGTATTGCTCGTCTTGTTTATCAGCTCCCGACTACCTTGTGCCAGATGTTCTTAAACGAGGTGTTTAAGAGAGGTTCTATCGAGTCGCTCGATCAGGAAACACTCTTCACTATCCAGAAGTTTTTCGAGAATAACCTCAACGTTTCCGAAACCTCCAGAAAACTCTTTGTACACAGAAATACTCTCGTGTATAGACTTGAAAAGATTAAAAAGCTTACGGGTCTTGATTTGAGAGAATTCGAAGATGCAATCGTGTTTAAGGTTGCGTTAATGGTTAAAAAGTATCTTACCGCAAATCCGGTTAAATATTGATTTTTATCTACAATATTTTGTATCCAATATACTGAGCTGTTCGATAAACGTGAATAATTGTTTATTTGTTGTTTGTCGGACAGCTCCATTCAAGTTTTTATTAAATGATTCGAGCTTATAGTAAACGTCATTGAAGAAATCTTATTGAAAGTTGTAACAGTTTGGAGTTATACTCGAAAGCGTTAAGATTTAGCACTTATCCTTCTCAGACCGGCAATTCGCAAGCTCTTGCCTGTTTTTGTTTTAATCGAAATTTTTTATTATGGGATTGCTTTTAATTTTTTGATAACTTGCTCTATCAAAAGTTTGTTCAGTTTCGCTGAGGGTAGTTTATTTCTCT
>CACYEJ010000149.1 GCA_902773395.1 uncultured Ruminococcus sp. | reverse complement strand
CTCTTGGCTTACGGGGAAGGGTTATTAATCCTCCCCCGATTTTTATTCTATCATAAATTCGGTTTGCTTACAACGTGCAAGTTTGCTTCAAACGAAAAGTTCTCAATTAGTGAGTTGTGTCTTCATCATCATCTCTGTAGATGATTGTCATAAAAGATTCGTTGTTTGGCTCGTTGGCAATAATCTCTGCCGTCTTCCTTGTTGCGGCTCTTGCATAGACTTCGCCTTTGTAGATTACCTCGTACATTCAGTCAGTCTTCCTCCGGTTCGGGTTCGGGTTCAGGCTCGGGAGCAGGATGGTTGTAGGTCTTGCGCTCGATAATGCCCTGTTCCAGAGTGCCCCATTCGATGCTGTCAAGCTCATTCTCGTCTGCGTTAGTGCAAGCAGACGCGCAGTACAGATGGAACTGCCACTCCATCTCATTCCGTTCACCGTAACGGTTATTCGGTGCAACTGCCACACCGTTCTTAATAGATTTTCTCTGAGAATAGTAAGTCATGGTTCTCAATTCGTGAGTTAAATAGGTCTTTAAATGCTTATATACTTGTCGAAAGCATCAAATGAAACAACAATATCTCCTACATAACCTGAGATATAAGAATCAGGAACTATAGTATCAAAACCGGGGCCTCTTTCTCCAAATGGGCTACCAGAATATAACACAATGCCGTATTGCTTGGCATAACTTAAAACTTGTGCTGTAATCTCACTATAATTGACAGCAAAACCGATAACATTTGTATTTGTTTTTCGTGTTGCCGCCGCCTGAAAAGCACTTTCTTGTGGGTTTACATATGGCATGATAACCGTTGAGTTCGGTTGATTTGTTAAAACAACATCAAGTTGTGTCCAAGTATCGGGAACATATATCAGGTGTTCTTCCATCCCGTGTTGCTTTACTTTATCAATAATAGAAACAATCGCAGAAGAATCAATACCAGATACATTCTTAAGTTCAAGCATAACGTTAAGACCAATATCTCTACACAGATCAAGAGTTTCTTCAAGTGTAGGGATTTTAGTTCCAGAAAACGATGGTAGATACCATGAACCGAAATCAAGTGCTTTTAGCTCTGCCAGTGTTTTATCAGCTACATTTCCAGTACCATTTGAAGTTGCATCTACTGTGCTATCGTGAATGATAACAAAATAACCGTCAGATGATACTTGTACATCACATTCAATACCATAGAAACCTTGCCTTTTTGCCATAGAAAATGCAGGTAAAGTATTTTGCGGCGCACCATAACTAAAACCACGATGAGCAAAAGACCTTAAATAACTATCTTTCACAACAGGGGACAAATCACGAAAATAAGTGTCATCAATACTTAAAGCGGCTACTGCTTCAGAGATAGTAATTGCGGCATCATTTGATTTTCTGACGACCAATGTAAACCAAGTATCTGCATTAATGTTTACTGAATATTGATTCCAGCCGCTATCGCTGATAAAACTTGTAGAACTAAGTGCGTCTGTTGCCCATATCTGCACGCCAACTTCGTACCCGCTACTAATAAATATCTCCAATGTTCTTGTAAATTTAAAAGGCCAACCAATACAAACTCTTGTGGAAGAAGTATTAAATCCGTAACTCCCATTGTATGCTCTGTTTATTAATTTATTCTGCAAAAACTCCTTAAAATAGGGATTGTTACCAACATTATTTTCAATTAATCCTATTTTATTGTAACCCCTATAACTATTTCTTGTTGCTCCGCTGTTTTCATCGTTAATAATCAACCATGCCGCGCTTGGCGGTGCTGTTATTATAAGGTCATTATAAATAGCATTTGCCGGAGCAACACTTAATACATTGTAACTTAAATCTGTAAAGCACCACGCTCGCGCCGCAGTACCGCTTTTAGAAGTTACTGTAAATTTCTCTCCGGGTGTACATGATACAACACAGCATTGATAAGAGGAAGCACTGTTTAAAGAGTTTGGATTGACAGTTGCTGTTGATGTTACAATAAACTTACCCTGAATCATATCAAGAGCTTTAAACACTTGGATTTCATCAACTGCGCTCTCAATGTCACTTATTTGGCGAT
>CACYEJ010000148.1 GCA_902773395.1 uncultured Ruminococcus sp. | reverse complement strand
TAAGAACGTCTGCATTGTTCAAAGCCGCTGTGTGCATGATATGTTTTGCTCTTTTCAAGTGAAGTTGGTACAGCTCGTTCAAAGACAAAGAAACGCTTTTTCCATACTCATGATTATAAGCGTTGCCCGGTTTCTTTCTGAGATTTGGTGCAGCACAAGTAATAACATCTACTGTCACACGTTCTTTATCTGTCAAACGTTTTGGCGAGTCGTCGTCTGATTTGCAAATCACGATATTGGGCGTATAAATGCAGTCGTCCGTATGGAGAGGATTATGGTGTTGCCTGTTCTTTCCGTAATACATCTGCCAAGGAATATTGGAGTTCAAAACAGGATAAAGCGTGGAGCATCGACACAGGCTCTCCTCTTGTGCATTGCTGCCTTTCGTTACACCGCCGCCGGGTGTTGTCGCAGATGCAAAGTTCAGCACACATGTCTTTGCATCGGGATAATCTCTGCCTGAATGCATTGCCGCTTCAAAAGTCCTTGCACTCGTTACTGTAACATGGCAGTTGCTATTGCCGCAGTTCGGTATAGGCGGTAGGACTCCTTCTCCATATATCACCGTGTTTTCACGAGATATCTTCACCGCATTAGAAAGTTCTTTGTCCTCTTTAATTAACTTCATTGTATCCTCAAATATGCTGATACGGTTTTCTCTATTGTTATACATAAATTGCACTCCTTGTTTTTTTATTTTATAATACAACATTTTTAAGAAATTGTAAATAATAACAAAAGACAAAAATTGAGTTCGTATCATGTTATTATTTTCGTAAAAAAGCTGCTTTAGGATTTTTTTGTTATTATCTATTTTTTGTGATGGAAGCCATGGAAATTTCGATATGCTGAAAAATATTATATTGTTTATAATTGTTATTTGAACAATATTTTATTGTTCGTTCCTATATAATATAATTGAATACAAAATCAAGAAACACCGCTCCGTTATTTTTTCAACGGAGCGGTTATTGCAAATTTAAGATTAAGGATTATCGCAATGATGAATAAGTCTGATGACAGACACAGATACCAAAACACTTTTAAGAATATTCTAATCATCTGTTTTTATTGTTTTTTCACTCAGATTTAACGATTAGAGTGCAGCTACCCATATACAGAAAAGAACAAAACATAATGATAAAATAGTGAAATGTTGCTTTTCAAAAATTACTGAGGCTCCCACACACCCTGCTGTCTAATTCCGGTGTGTGCCGCTTCTTCTTCAATTGCTGAAATATCTTCATCGGAAAGAACAACGTCCAGTGCTGCCGCAAGCATTTTTGCGTGTGCAGGCTTTGTAATCCCTACAATTGGTACAGCACCCTTGCTTAGAACCCAAAGTATCGGTATCTGTGAAGGAGCTATGTTATATTTTTCGGAGATATTCCGCATAATATCAAGAAGCCCTTCTATTTTCTTGAATTTGCTTTTCGGAAAAGCAAAATTTCTCATGGAAAAGGTTGGAAAGTGATTTGTGGCATTATATGTTCCTGATAATGCTCCCTGTTCAAGAACCATATAAGCATAATAACGAATCCCTTTACTATTGCAATAATCTATTATTGGCTGCTGATCGTTGCGAAGAAGACTGAAATGATTCTGAACAGCTCCGAGCCTCAATCCTTCCTTTGCCAATAACTCTTCGGATTTTTTTATATCAACAAGTGAAACATTTGATATTCCTATGGACTTAATGCGTTTATCTTTTATCAATGGTATTGCCTCACTTAAGTTCTGTGTGAGGTTATTCGGAACGTGAATCCAAAAAATGTCGGCACTGTTACGTTCGAGGCGAGTCATACTTTCGTTGAAGGACTGAGTAAGCTCACCTTCTTTGTACTTCTTTGATGGCATAAACTTCGTTGAGATGAATATTTCGTCATGTCCCACTATGAGAGAACCTAAAAATTTCTCACATGTACCCATTCCGTAAACAGCAGCCGTATCCCAATACAAAAATCCAAGCTTTACCGCTTCTTCAAACGACTGTTTCAACACATCGGGAGCCTGTTTTTTTCCAAACACAATAGACGAACCGTTACTCCCAGTACCCCACGCCCATGTTCCTATCAATACATCTTTCATAATATCACCCTTGCCTTTTTGCATAAATTTTAGTCTTCTTTTAATACTTTTCGTATTCTGCTCAGCGATTCCGGCGTAATTCCTAGGTATGTAGCAATATACTTTTGTGGAACACGATAGCACAGATTAGGATAACGCTTTCTAAAATGTAAATAACGCTCTGTTGCATTCTCCACAAGGAATCCACTCTCACGATATATCTTATACCTCAAGCCGCCTTCAAGCAATTCGATCCAAAGTGTCTTTAAATTTTCATCACTCAAAATCAGTGCCTTGATATCACGAACATCAAAAATCATTATGGTAGATTCTTCAAGTGTTTCCCACATACAGTTGTACTCTGAAAATCCCAAAATACCATCGTCCATAACCAATTGGCAAGATGTTTTAAAGCTTCTCGTTATATCGTTCCCATTGCCATCTATATAGTAACAGCGAGCAAGCCCATCTATTAAGATTCCTACCGTATCGGCTTTATCTCCTATGTTTTTTATCAAAATATTTTTGGCAAATACTCTAAATCGAGCCATCTCAACAGCACGACTGTATACTTCATCTTCAATATTAAGATTATTAGCTTCTGCAAGCTCCTTCAATTGCTGAATTATTAAATCCTTATTCATTTTACATAACTCCACTCGTTATTAAAATATAAATAATTGCCGCTAAATTTGCCTCGCCATGAGCAATCATAGATGTAATAAGATGTCCACTTTTCTTATATGCAAATATCCAGATAAGTCCAGCCACAAATGAAAATCCCAGATTATACCAGTCGAGCATAGCAAACATAATATTAAATAGAAGCAAAGCTTGCATTTCACCTAAGACGGGTCCGGCAAATCGTTTTGCAAATCCTCTGAAATATATTTCTTTGCAAATACCACTCACAAATCCCAATGCAACTATCTTCATAATTGTTGTACCGATTGTTGTATCAGAGCCTTTGTGAGCCAGTTCAGATTCACCTGTATTAAAAACAAATGCGTAGAAAAGGGATATTAACAGTGTCGCCGATAAAGCCGCAAACCCGATTAGAATATCTCTGGCGAGTGTTTTTCGTTCCGCAATCTCTTTTTTAGGCTGACGTTGCTCTGTTTATACAGCAGTATAGCTGACGGCAAAAGAATCAGATTGATTAAGATAAGCATCAAGCAATAGATATTTACATTTGCGTTAGCATAGCTTGCAATGTCAAAAATATTCATTTCTGGACGATATGCTGTAAATGCCATGAATACTTCAAACCCTGCTGCAAAAAGAGTAAGAGTGGTAGTAATGGTGAGAGCTTCCTTTGCGTATTGATTGTTATTTCTTTCATTTGTATCAACCTCCTGAAAGAAAGTATATCACGATGCTTCGTCCTTTTCATTGATGTATGTTAAGATTATGAAATTTAATAAAAAATTTTTACACTGATAATTTAAATATATCACAGTATGCCAACATTTTCAACGGTTATTTTCTCTAAAAAAGTTGTAATATTTTTATTATTCCTTTAAAAAATCTTATAATTTTAAATTAGAATTATAGTATGCTTTTTTGATAGTATAATATATATAATTATTATCAATTGCCATTTTTTTGTATAAAAATATATATGTTTGTGGCGTTACTGGCAATTATAATAAAAATTAAAAAAGGAATGGTGGCTATTATGAAAGTGAAAAGATTAATTTCCTGTTTACTATCTGTAATGCTTATTATCTCAGCCGCTGCACCCCCTCTGACTTCAAGTGCGTTTGAAGTAGGAAGCAGCTACGATGAAAAGGCTTCTCTGAATATCGCTCCTAGCGGAGAATCAGATAATGTTACTTCATACTACCTGGGAAATAATTTCAATAAGCAGAATTATAGTTATAACTGGGCTTCTCCAATTACCTCTTATTTGTATAACTGTAACGATGGTAATATAGTTCGTTTTCAGTACTATAGTAAGTACAATGGTTATCTTGTTGAATATTATAGCAGCGATTACAGAAAGTTAGGGAGAAAAATAATTCCTTATGAGCTAGATCTTTTTGGAGGTTATTTTTGTGATGGAGAAAACAATTTTATTGTTACAGGACAAAACAATCCCGAAGAGAGCAGCAGCCAAGAAGTTTATCGTGTTACCAAGTATGATAAAAACTGGAACAGAATATCATCTTCAAGTCTTTATGGTTCAAACACAACATCTCCTTTCAATGCGGGTTCTCTTAGAATGGCTTCTTGCGGAAGATATCTTCTAATTCGAACATGCCATCAAATGTACACGTCAAGCGATGGCAAAAAACATCAAGCGAATTATAATATCGAATACGATATGGTGGAAGGAAAAATTACAGATTCCTTTAACAATACGGATGGCGGTGCCGGCTATGTAAGCCACTCTTTTAATCAGTTCATTAGAATAGAAAACAATAAAATTGTTTCTGTAGATCACGGTGACGCTTATCCTCGTTCGATTGTAATTCACAAATACAAGACTGACGTAACAACTGGTAAATTTATACAATACGCTTCTTATCCGACGGCTATTGATGTTTTGCCTATAAACGAAGGTTCAATCGGTGATAATTATACGGGAGTTTGCGTAGGTGGCTTCGAAATTTCCGATACAAATTATCTTGTTGCAGGAAATATTGTTGTCGATTCTTCTAAGTATAATGACAGCAATGCGGCAAGAAACGTTTACGTTGCAGCTTTAAACAAGTCTACAAATGCGGTTAAAAAGACTCTTATTACAAATTATTCAACCTCTGATATAGGTGCAGGTAATCCTCAGTTTGTAAAAATCAACGATAATAAATTCATTTTATTATGGAGTGTTAAGAACGACACATCAAAAGTGTATTATACCGAAATAAACGGAAGCGGAGATCAGGTTGGCAGTGTGTATGAAATGGATGCCTCACTCTCTGACTGTGCACCAATTATTATTAATAACAAGGCAACATGGTATGTATGGAAAAATAATAAAATATTCTTCTATCAGATAGATGCAAATAACATTTCATCTTATTCTGTAAATACTGTTATTTATGATTTCCCGTTGGTTAATGAGTCATATGTAGTGACACCAACCATTAAGAAAGGTGAAAGTGCAATTATCAAAATTGCTGCTTCCGGAGGAGACGGAGAATATACATTAAATTACTATATTAGAAAGAAGAGTACCGGTACGCTTGTTTACTCCGGTTCAAAGAGCTACTCGTCAAATTTCGGCATGCAAATAAATACTGCTTGTGAATACGAAGTTCAGGTAGATGCTTCGGACAGCGAAGGTAAATTTGAATCAAAAACAATGTCTTTTAAGTGCATTGATGACACATCTCCAATTGCCAATATTTCAGTTATTGACAAAAAAATTATTATGTTGGGCGAATCCGCAAAAATTATTGGAGAAGCAACTGGTGGTACAAACGATTATCATTACAGCTATTATTACAGACTACAAGGTAATACAGATTGGATTCCTATCGGTGCGGAAAATACTTCATCAACCACAGTTTTGTTTACTCCTGAAGTTGGCGGAATATATGATCTTATGGTAAGAGCTGAAGATTCGAACAATGATATAGCTGAAAAAACATTTACTCTAACAGCAGCTGTTGATTTAGTAAATGAATCCTACATCGAAAATACATCTGTTTATGTACATAACAATGTTAAGCTTCACGGTGTGGCAAGCGGAGGCACCTACAATTATAGATATGCTTATTATTATAAACCGAAAAGTAATACAGAATGGAAAACTATCGGATATGAATACATAACAAGCAAGACATCAACATTAAGGCTTTCTACAGCAGGTCAATATGATTTTCTTATTAGAGTAAGGGATACAAATAATACTATTGTCGACAAACAGTTCGAGGTTACTGTTTGCGATAAAATGTCTAATAATTCTACTATATCAAAAACAGAAATGTACAATGGCGAGTCACTCACTATGAACGCAGAAGTGACCGGAGGTATTGGCAACAAAAATTATACTTACTATTACAGACTCAAAGATGCGTCTTCATGGACGGTAATCGGAACGGAAAATACAGCTTCCGAAAGTGCAAAATTCACACCGCAGACTGCCGGAAACTATGAGCTTATGATTAAGGCGATAGATTCCAATAACTCAACATCAGAAAAAACATTCAATGTTACCGTAGTTGAAACGCTAACAAACGAATCAACTATTGATAAAGATGTCGGATATTTGGGAGATAACCTGTCTATTCACGGTGCTGCAAGCGGTGGATTTGGAAGCTATAGCTATTCCTATTATTATAAGCTAAAGAGTTCAAATTCATGGACTCTTATGGGAAATGAATATACTTCATCTCAAACAGCGGCTTTTAACGCAGATTCAACAGGTCAATACAATATTCTCGTCAAGGTAAAGGATTCAAAGGGTACAATTGCAGAGAAGCAGTTTGATTATGCTATTTATGATAAAATGACAAACAATTCTACTATATCTGAATCGGAAATTTACAAGGGCGAATCACTCACTATGAACGCAGAAGTGACCGGAGGTATCGGCAGTAAAAAATATACATATTATTACAAACTCAAAGATGAAGCTTCATGGACAGCAATCGGAACTGAAAACACAACTACTGCAAGTGCAAAGTTTACACCGGAAACTGCCGGCAACTACGAAATTAAGATTAAAGCAGTAGACTCCAATAACTCAACAGCAGAAAAAACATTTAATGTTACCGTTGCTGAAATACTTACTAATGAATCTACTGTTAATAAAGAAACAGCATATTTGGAAGACAATATTTCTATTCAAGGTGCTGCAAACGGTGGATTCGGAAACTATAGCTATTCCTATTACTACAAGCTAAAGAGTGCATCTTCTTGGACTCTTATCGGAAGTGAATATACATTATCGCAAACAGCATCATTTAATGCAAATACAGTAGGACAGTACTATATTCTCATTAAGGTAAAGGATTCAAAGGATAAAATCGTAGAGAAACAATTAAGTGTAACAGTTAGTGATAAGCTTACAAATAATTCTTCCATATCAAAGGACGAGATATATAAGGGCGATTCTGTAGTTATAAGAGCTGCTGTTTCTGGCGGAATAGGCAGCAAAAAATATACATATAATTACAAGCTAAAAGGAGATTCAGATTGGACTCTAATTGGAACTGAAAATACAACTACTGCAAATGTAACGTTTAAGCCTCAGGCTGCCGGCAGCTACGAGATTATGGTTAAGGCTGTGGATTCTGAAAATACATCAGCCGAAAAAACTTTAAATCTTACAGTGTTTGACACTCTTCAAAACGAATCATATCTTAGTAGTTCAATTGCATATATGGGTGACAGTATTCTTATTAACGGTGCAGCAAGCGGTGGAACTGGCGGATATACTTATTCCTATTCTTATAAACAAAAAACTGCAAAAACATGGACTCCTATCGTAGATGATTATACATCATCACAGACAGCATCACTCAAACCAGCTGCGGCAGGACAATATATTATTCTTGTAAGAGTAAAAGATTCATATGGAAAGACTGCGGATAAACAATTGGCATATACTGTTTATGATTTAATTTCAAACAATTCCACAGTATCAAAGACACATCTTTATATAGGTGAATCTGTTACCATAAAGGTAGCTACAACAGGCGGTACTGTCAGCAAAAAATATACATATTCATACAGACAAAAGGGTACTTCATCGTGGACTATAATCGGTACAGAAAATACAACAACTACATCAGC
>CACYEJ010000147.1 GCA_902773395.1 uncultured Ruminococcus sp. | reverse complement strand
TTCTTTTTTAAATAATACGCATGTGTTGCCACATGTATATTCAGATAATTAATAACAAATTTTGACGCAGGCGGTAAAGTCACCTAACCCAAAAAGTCGGTGTGCGATTTTCCTGCGGGCGTTGTCCGCCGTTGTCCGCCGTTGTCCGCCGGTTACAAAAGTTTAATCTGTCTTTCTTTTGCGGTACTTGACAAATTTAGAAAAGTGTTGTATCATATTAGTAATTATAATGACAATAGACTCTACGAATTTTGGAAGGTATTGTTGTTTAAAATTTTATTTTTTTACAGGAGGTAATATTATGTATGATTATGATTATTACGGTTCCAGCGATGCCCTTGCCGGCGGTATGGTAGTTGTGATTTATTTGATTGCTCTCGTAATTGGAATTGCTACCATTATCGGAATGTGGAGGCTCTTCAAGAAAGCAGGCTACAACGGTTGGGAAGCTATTGTTCCTTTCTACAACACATACGTTTTGTGTGACTTGGTGTTTGGCAACGGTTTGTATTTCTTGATTTCCTTTATTCCTTATGTAAACGTAGTTTTTGTTTACGTGCTTTATTTCAAGCTTGCGTCTGTATTTAATAAAGATATCGGCTATGGACTGGGGCTTATTTTCCTAACGCCAATTTTCATTATTATGCTTGCATATGACGGCAACGCATATTACAGCGGTCCAAGCGTAAAAGCAAGAGCTATGGGCGGCGGCTACGGCAATTACGGTAACTACGGCGGCGGAAGCTACAGTCCTAACGCTAACTACAACAACAATGATTATCAAACATACGGCGGCAATAATCAGCAGGGTTATCCAAATCCTACTCAGCAGCAGGATATCTACCAGAGCGGCAATTATCAGAACAACGGTTTCCAGAATAATGGTTTCCAAGCTCAGGGTCAAAGCCAGCCGCAGCAACAGAGTAACCCGTTCGAAAAGCAGGACGGCAATAATTACTACGGCAACAACAATAATTATAACAATTACAACAGCTACAATAATCAGAACAACAACGGCGGTTTCTGATTCTCTTAGTTAAATTATTATTCGGGCGGCAGTCTTTCGTGACTGTCGTATTTTTTTGCGTAAAAATTATACTGTCTGCAAACATTAAATTTACATATTTCTTATTGAAATTTGAAAGCGTTGCTGTTATAATAAAATATGTATGTATTATAACTTAAAGAAAAGATAGGAAGTGAACAAATTGATTACCGTTTCTAATCTAAGCCTTAGCTTTAACGGAACGCCGCTGTACAAGGACGTTGACCTCAAATTTACCGAGGGCAACTGCTACGGCGTAATCGGTGCTAACGGCGCCGGTAAATCTACTTTTTTAAAGATTTTAAGCGGTGAGCTTGAATCCACCACGGGCGAGGTTGTTATCAAAAAAGATACTCGTATGTCGGTGCTTAAACAAGACCACTTTGCTTATGACGAATTTACTGTTCTCGATACAGTTATTATGGGCAACAAAAAGCTGTATGATATCATGAAGGAAAAAGACGAGCTGTACGCAAAGCCTGAGATGACCGATGAAGAGGGTATTCGTGTTTGCGAGCTTGAAGCGGAGTTTGCCGAGCTTGACGGCTGGGAGGCTGAGAGTGACGCTTCAAAGCTTATTCAGGGTCTTGGTCTTGACGAGGCTATTCTGTACAACCCGATGAGTATGCTCACCGGCAACGAAAAAGTGAAGGTTCTTCTTGCTCAGGCGTTGTTCGGAAATCCCGATATTATTCTCCTTGACGAGCCGACAAACCACCTTGACGTTGCGGCTATCTCGTGGCTGGAGGATTTTCTGCTTGACTACGAGGGCACTGTGATTGTAGTATCTCATGACAGACATTTCCTCAACACGGTTTGTACTCATATTGTAGATATTGATTACAACAAGGTGAAGATGTACGTCGGAAACTACGAATTCTGGTACGAATCCTCTCAGCTCATTCAACAGATGATAAAACAGCAGAACAAAAAAGCCGAAGAGAAAATCAAGGAATTGCAGAACTTTATCGCGCGTTTCTCAGCCAACAAGTCAAAGTCAAAGCAGGCTACATCGAGAAAGAAGCTTCTTGACAAGATTACTGTTGAGGAAATGCCGGCTTCTTCCAGAAGGTACCCGTGGGTTGGCTTTAACATGGACAGAGAGCCGGGCAAGGAAATTCTCACGGTTGAGGGACTTTCAAAAACAGTTGACGGCGAAAAGGTGCTTAACAATGTTTCCTTTAGAATTGAGCGTGGAAACAAGGTTGCGTTTCTTTTTGAGAACGAGAACGCCGTTACTGCTTTGTTTGATATACTTATGGAGAAAAGCGAACCTGATGAGGGTATGTTCAAATGGGGCGGCACTACTACTCAATCGTACTTTCCAAAGGACAACAGTGAATTTTTCGACAACTGCGACAAGAATATTCTCGAATGGCTTTCGCAATACAACAAGTCAAATGACCAGACAGAAACTTATCTCAGAGGATTTTTGGGAAAGATGCTCTTTTCGGGAGAGGACGTATTCAAGCCGGTAAAGGTTCTGTCGGGCGGTGAGCGTGTGAGATGTATGCTTTCACGAATGATGCTGTACGGTTCGAATGTGCTTTTGCTTGACCAGCCGACTAACCACCTTGATTTGGAGTCTATTACGGCTGTGAATAACGGTTTGTGTGCGTTTAAGGGAATTGTGCTGTTTACATCGCATGACCATGAGTTTATTCAGACCGTTGCTAACAGAATTATTGTTATTCAAGAAGAGGGTATTAAGGATATTACATCAAGCTATGATGAGTATATTGAGGCGAATTTTAATGCGTAATTAGGAATTTCTAGTCTTGAGTATGGCAAGCTTATTCTATTAATTAAATATCTAAATAAACAATCAGCACCGCTTTATGACGAAATGTCCGTAAAGCGGCGCTGGTTTATTTCATTGCACAAGGAAGTCTTATTTACGCAAGTACTTTAATCTTTTTATTAAATATATTTTTCATGAAAAGTATTCCGATTATCGCTGTTGCTATCTCTGCAAACGGGAAAGTAATCCACACAAGCGACGCACTTCTCGATGATGAGCCTACAACAACTGCCATTAGTCCATACGCTACCGGCAATACAAAAATCATCTGTCGGCAAAGTGACAGCACAAGCGACTCAATTCCGCTTTGCAGCGCCTGATATATCCCCTGAAACGCTATGTTCAGTCCGGCAAACATGAAGCTTACCGAGATAATTCTTATTGCGCTTATGCAAAGCTCCTCTGCTTGACCGGAAAGCCCGAACGCACCTGTCAGCGGCACGGCTATCACTTCAAGCACAACGCAACCCGTGAGCATTATGGCAAGCGTATAACCTATTCCGTACTTTATGCCGTCACGAACACGCTTTTGATCTCAGAGATTAGCGTATCGTTCGTCTGAGATGCTACGTAAATATCAGTACCAAAAAGTCCAAAAAGCAAGAACGCTATGTATATCACGCCGCAAAGGAAAAGTCCGTTTCCGGCGGCTTTGTTGGCTTGCTCCTTATTTCCTGCTCCCAGCGAGCGTGAGATAAGAGCATTTACTCCCACACCTGTACCCACTGCAAAGGCTATCATAAGTGTTTGCACCGGAAATGCAAGTGTAAGTGCCGTGAGAGCCGCTTCACCGTTTGTTTTCATATTCGATACAAATGCACTGTCAACAATGTTATAAACTGCCTGTAGCACCATTGATATTATCATTGGTATTCCCATTGACATCATTAGCTTGTTGACCGGAGCCGTACCCATTTTGTTTGTGGGCGCTTGGGGTAAATCATGGTTTGATGTTGACATTTCTTTCCTACTCCTTTTTTAAAAATAAAAAAAAGCGTAAATCCTAGGTGAATTTTCCTGGATTTACGCTTTTCGCAACTCGGTGTAATTTATTATAACAAATTTTCTTTTGAAATGTCAAGTGGAATTTTTAAAATTTTTCCATGAATAAGTTTTAAAGAAACTGTTAAAAAAAGTTTTCCACATTACAAGAAAATTAAACGGTTAAAATTTTTGTTTTTCCTTTGTAACTAATCGCATATAACGTTGAATTTTCTGTAATTTTATTGTAAGTTTTATATAAAAATTTAAAGTAATCAACATTTTCCACGCACTTTTCCACATTGAGTGGTTAAGATGTTAAAAAAGCGGTGTGGAATCATGTTAAATGACTTTTCCACATAATTATAAAAACTTCTTTACACCGTCGATAGTATCCTCTTCAACCGTAATAATACGGTAAGCGATATCCTTAGCCTTCTCCTCGGCGGCAGGATACTGATTAATATAGCGGCGAAGCGACTTAGTACCCATATTACAGCCGTCGGTAATGAGGTCGGCAATAGTTTCATCGGAGCTGTCTACGGTGAGCTTAAAGTTTGTTTTCAGCCACGACATACCTTTTGCCATAGCGTTTGGCTCTTTGCCGTCGTCGTCGTAGCTGTTGAGCAAATCTCTTGTTTCCTGTCCCAAAGCCTCATGACGGCTTTTACAGCCTATCAGAATATTCTTGAATTCCTCGCTGCGAACATTATCAAGAACCTCGTCAATTGACTCAATTCCCATTTTTGTACCGGAGCTGCACTCTCGCAAAAGCTTAATTGTATCGCTGTTTATCACTGCTGTTGGCATATGATTACTTCCTTTCTTTTTGTTGTCGTTATTATTATAGTCAGCTTTGCAAAAATAATTACTGTTAAAAATTTACCTGTATTCATTTTTTATTTTTTGAAAAAATATTAATGTGAAATTTTTAATGTAATGTGTAAAATTAAACTCTGTCTTTCTGCGTCCGGCAATTCGCAGGCTCTTGCCTGTTTTTATTCTTACCCGAAGTTTTTTTATTTTAAGGGGGCTTTGATTTATTTCCGCTGTAGAAAGTTTATCAAGTTTCGCTGAGGGTAGTTTATCTTTCTACGCTAGTATCTTTCGTCAGCGAGCATGGGCTCTGCCCCTGCACCCCGCAAACTTTTGAAAAAGTTTGATCAAAACTTTATATTGTGCTTATTTATAATTATTTTTAAAAAAGGTGGTTTTTATGATTAATCGTATTGGCAAACACACACTCGAATTTACAAATCCCCCAAGAATCCTCGGCTTCGGCTCTACCGTCGGTAAAAAAGAAGGCGAAGGTCCTCTAAGCGTTTGGTTCGACAAAATCCATACCGACACATCTCTCGGCGGCGAAACTTGGGAAAAAGCTGAGTCTATGCTCCAACAAGAAGCTGTCACCCTCGCTCTCGAAAAATCCGGATTGGAAAAAGAACAAATTGATTATATCTTCGCAGGCGATTTGCTCAATCAATGCGTATCCTCAAGCTACGGACTCAGAAGCTTGGGTATTCCGTTTTTAGGGCAGTACGGCGCTTGCTCAACTATGGCTCAGACAATTAGTATGGCGGCGGTATTTGCCGAAAGCGGTGCGGCAGATGTATGCGCCGCAGTAACATCTTCACATTTCTGCTCAGCGGAACGGCAGTTTCGTTATCCGCTGCAATACGGCGGACAGAGAACCCCCACCGCGCAATGGACTGTAACCGGCTCAGGCGGCGTGATAATCGGAGCAGCAGAAAACGGACATCTTAAAATCGGCGACAATACTCTCGACAAAAACGGCAATATCTCCCTGAAAAAACAAATTTCAATCCGCCATATATGTACCGGAAAAATCATCGACATGGGTATCACAGACGCAAACAACATGGGTGCGGCAATGGCAGGGGCAGCAGCCGACACAATCTACAGATATTTTAGCGACACCTCCACCGGCTGTCATAATTATGACTTAATCGTAACAGGTGACTTGGGCAAGGTTGGCACTGATATACTTTATGAGCTTTTGGATAAGGAAAATATTGACATAAGAGAGCGTCATAAGGATTGCGGACTGATGATTTTTGACCTTGACAAACAGGACGTTCATGCCGGCGGTTCGGGCTGTGGGTGCAGTGGCAGTGTGCTTTGTTCGTATCTGCTTAAAAATATGCTCAAAAGAAAATATAATGATATTCTGTTTATCGCTACCGGCGCGCTTATGTCGCCTACTATCGTGCAGCAAGGCGAAAGTATTCCGGGAATCGCTCATCTTGTGCATTTACGAAACTGTACAGATTAACAAAAAACCTGAAAATTATTTCTTTCAAGTTTATAGCAAACCTTCTTGTTTTATTAGACAAAACGTGCTATAATATAGTTTAGACTAAATATGAAGTATTCGATTTTGGATATTTGCCCAGCACGGTGCAAAAGCTCGTAACAAAAAGAAGGTGGAGTATGCTTGAAAAAATAAAGCGAATTGATGATATGTTAAGCAACTCGGTTGCGAAAATTCACAATCCTGTATTAAACAAAATAATGCTGTTTATGACATTCTTAGGTGATGCCGGCAAGGTATGGTTTTTGATGATTGCCATTGTTGCATATCTGAAACGTTCGCTGTATGTAGGCACATCTCTCTTTGTAAGCTTGGCTGTAGCTTTTCTGTCGGCTGAGGTAGTTATAAAGAGAATTTTTGAACGAGAGCGTCCATGCAGCAAAATTGACGAAGAACTGCTGATACTAAAGAAAATGCCAAAATTTTACTCTTTTCCGTCAAGTCACTCCGCCACATCATTTGCAATGGTGACAGCGTCATACTTGCTGTGCGGTACGTGGATTACTGTTGTAATGCTTGTGATTGCTGTAGGAGTAGCATTTTCGAGATTCTATCTGCAAGCACATTATCTAACCGATGTAATTTGCGGTATCATTATCGGCATTATTTGTGCAGCCGTTACTGTAAAACTTATGTACAATTTGTTTTACTGGATTAATCCGGCTCTTATTAAGTAAATTGATAACCGGCTTTCACCTAGTTTGTACGCTTGGTGAAAGCTGTTTGTTTTGAAAAAAAGAGGTTGATTTTTTGAGTGAGAATAATTTATCAAAAAGTGTATTTGAAACAAAAATTACCGTAGTGCTGCTTGCGATATCCTGCTCTGTGGCGTGGGCATTTGCGTTTCCGCTGATAAAAATCGGTATCAGCGACTTTCAGATTCCACCGGACGATACGGCAGCAAAAACATTATTTGCCGGCATACGATTTTTCGCCGCCGGCATTGTTGTTCTGCTTATCGCTAAATGTATGAAAATGCGGCTTAAAATCAGCGGCGCTAAAAATATTCTTATTGTGCTGCTGTTTGGTCTGGTAAACACCGCACTGCATTATTTTTTCTATTACATCGGTTTATCAAATCAAACCGGCTCACGCTCGGCAATCATCGACTCTATGAGCAGCTTTATTTTGATTATTGCCGCCTGTGCCTGCTTCAAGGAAGAAAAGCTCACTTTGAGAAAATTGACAGGCTGTCTGCTTGGATTCAGTGGAATTCTGCTTGTAAATATAGGCGGTGACATTTCTTCGGGTTTCACGTTTATGGGTGACGGAATGTTGATATTGAGCGCTGTGTTTTCCGCAATGGGCGGCTTGCTCACAAGAATTGCCGGAACAAAAGCAAATCCGCTTGTCGTTACAGGAATAAGTCTTGCCTTTGGCGGCGGACTGATGATTGCGGCAGCGTTTGCAATGGGCGGCAGACTCAGCGTTTGGACTCTGCATGGAGTATTCGTTCTCGTGTGCTTAACGGCTATATCTGTTTACGGATTTTCGATTTACAACCGATTACTGTGCAGCAATCCTGTGGGCGAGATTGCTATATTCAATTCACTGATACCGATTCTCGGAGTGATTCTCTCGTGTCTTATACTTGGAGAACCATTTAAAAGAGAATATATAATTGCAGGGATAGTTGTATCAGTAGGTATATTTGTAATAAACTCCAACCATAAAAAGAAATGAGGTACTTCAAATGAAAAAGACAGTACTGCTGTACAATTTTGACAACAAACGATTACGGCTTGCAAGAAAAGCGTTGCTGCCGCTTGGTTGTACAATTAAGACTATACCCAAAAAGGACTTCGCCCAACCGCTGGGATACTTAGCCGGAGTGGAAAATATTTTGCCGAATAAGGAGAAATTCTCCGGCGAGGGATTTAATGAAGAAATGCTTGTAATGCACGGCTTTGGCGGTGAGATGATAGATGTATTGACAGCGGCTCTGAAAAAATCGGGCATTGGCAAAATCGAACTAAAAGCCGTGATAACGCCAAGCAATATAAACTGGGACAGCATGACTTTATACAAAGCAATCAAAGCGGAGTCTGAGATGATGAATAAAAAATAAAACCCTGTTTTTAGCAGGGTTATGTTTTTGCTATTATATTTTACGAAATAACGCCCGACAAAAGCATCATAACAGGAATAGTAATTATAGAAGAGAACGTACCGAGCAGCACAAGATTTGCTGCGATTTCCTGACCATGCCCCAGCATTTCCGAGAAATTCAGCACAACGCTTGCAATCGGGCAGCAGCATATAATATAAAATGTTAGCTTCATGTTCGTATCGAGCGGCAGGAAAAATAATATCACAAGTCCAAATATTGGCATTGCAATTTGTTTTAGGAACAGAACAAGATAATTAATCTTTCTTGTAACTACCGGTTTAAGCGAAACGGACGCAAGCCTCATTCCCATAATAAGCATACACATCGGCGTTGTCATTCGCCCCAGCAAGAAAACCGCCTCTCCAATAAGATTATCGCCAATATATGTACCGGTGAAAAACATCGGCAATGCCACGCAAAGAGCAATCACCGCCGGATTGAGAATAAAGTTTTTGATTTTTATGTACTTCTTGTCGTTAGCGATGATAGCCGAAGCGACTGTCCAGCCGATAAGATTCATCGAAATGCTGTACACCGCCGAAAACACAACCGCCTGAGGATAATCAGGAAGTAAATGCTCCAATATCGGCACTCCCATAAACGCACAATTACCAAATGCACCGGCTATGGTAACTATTCTATACTTGACGTCCTTGTACTTTTTTCTGAAAATCATGTAATAAAGCCCTATCAAAAGCGACTGGATAAACAGTCCAAGCACAAAGAATATCAGCATATCACGAAACAGCTCAGGGGTATATGTAACCTTTTGGAAAGAATACACCACAAGGCACGACTGACACACATACATTAAAATAGTTGCAAATGCCGATATGCTTGTCGGGGCAATCTTTTTGCATTTTACTAATACATACCCGGGCAGACTATACAACAGCATAATTCCCACTGTTGATACTGTTATCATAAATTCCATTTTTACTCACAATCCTTTGCTTCTAAATTACAAGCCGGATTATTTTGATTTATGACAAAATTCGGCTTGCTGTATTTTTATTCGCACCATTTACTATTATATATTGTAACGGTACAATTTGCAAGCGATTACTTAAAAAACAAAATAGAGTAAGGCAGATATTCTCTCCTTACTCTATTTTTTATTTGTGATTATAAAATATTATTAAATTAACCTTATGTACTGTAAAAACATTAACTTTGACTTTCTTTGACCGGCAATTCGCAAGCTCTTGCCTATTTTAGCTTTAAGCAAAAGATCTTATTTTTGGGGTGCTTTAATTGTGTTTTCTTAAAAAAGTTTTTGATTTCGCTGAGGGTAGTTTGTCTTTCTACACTGATTTATTGCGTCAGCGACGGGGCTCTGCCCTCGACCCGCAAACTTTTGAAAAAGTTTGATCAAAACTTTATATATACCACAACGAGTTAAATAACCTTACTCTTCTTAACCTTGCGAACTATCAAAACTATACCAACAACTACACCAATAATCAACAATGCTCCCAGTGCAAATAAATACCAGAAGTGTGCAAAGAAGCTTCCTACATAAACATTGTCGATTTTCTCCAGTGCGTTCTGATTGCCTGCCTTATCAACAAGCGTTGTTCTGATGTTGTTATTACCCTCAGAAAGCATAAATGTGATTGTATGGTCTTCTTCATGGTAGGTATGCTCAATCTTTTTGTCGTTGACGTAAACTTCACATTTTGCATCGTCAATATCAGGAGATACACCAACTATAGATACTTCCTGCTGTCCCTCTGCATCGTAGAAGCCTTCATACCACTCAAGATTACGCAAGGATTCTTCGTATTCACCTGCCGGCTTTACGTTGTCAATATAGATATGACCGAGCGTAATCGTCTGCTTTCCGTTTTCGTCCTGTGCAACTGCATTGAGCGGTAGGTCAACGTCAACCGTCTCGCTGTTGTAGTTCTGAGAAATGTAGCTGTTCTTCAGCACAAGCTCATATTTGTTAATCTCGTTGATTGAATCAGCGTCAACCTTTGAGTCGATATCATCATCAGGCACTTGGTTATCAGCAATTTCAATGCCAAACTCTTTGCTCTTGAGAATATACGCAACCATGTTGATATCGGGGAACATTGCAGAACGAATACCCTTTTTATCAAATTCATAAAGACCTGTGCCCTTTTCCGGGTCGCTGTCCGGTATGTAAACCAAGAAGTCGGACTCACGCTGTACAACATATGTATTGACAGTTTCCTCACTTGCGTTGCCGGCAATATCATATGCTACGCACTTCATTTCGTAAATACCGTCTTTCTGGAAATACTCATCGTCAAGCACTACTGTATCGCCTTCAACTGTGTATTCCTTTTTCTCCATTTTCATCTGATATCCAACGGAATTCTTATTCTTAACCATTTGATAAGCAGTCAATTGAACCTTGATTTCCGAAATATTACTATCGGCAAATACTATCGGTTCTGCCGTTGTTTCGGTGCTGTTTGCATCATACAGATAAGATTTGCGGTTTGTACCATTTTTCAGTTTAGGCGGAGCTGTGTCAATCTCAAAGACATCTGTAATCTGTTGCGCAAGCTGTCTGCCTGACTTGTCCTCTGCGTCAAATACCAGCTGATAAATGTAATTCTCAGGGAAACTAATTCGAATTGTATGTATATCGTTTGAACTGCTCCACTTTTTGCCGCTGAATACTTTGCTTGTACAATCCTCTCTGTTTGATTCTGAAAGTATCGTACCGGCTTTAGCACGGTAAACGTGGATATTTGTCAAAGATGATTCAAAGTTATGCTCATACATTTCAATTTGCATGCCAAGCTTTTTGTTCGTCTGACCTGCTCTGCTCAAATCAGGCTCTCTGCCCGATGACGAGTTGGAGCTTGTTTCAACATACATGCTGTACGTCAAATTTGGATTAGTCTTATCAACTACAAATTCTGTACCGCCCATATTTGAATTTGCTGTATGTCCGCATCTGTCCTCGCCGTCAAGATTAAATATGTAGTCGCCCTCTCTGAATACGATAACTGCAACATGTTCTGTGCTGGAATTATCCGAGAAGCTCATTGACGGAATGTTTCCGTTATAAGTATTTTGAATTTTGTTGTTAATTTTTGAAGCGTCAAAGTTTCTCTCGGTAACAGTAACGGTAGCCGTTCTGTCCTCACGATAATATTTGCCGTTTCCTGCCGGCTCATCAAATGAAACAGATATTACAGGAGCGGTTTTATCTATCGAGAATCTTTCTGCGTCGATTGTAGAAGTATTGTTTGAACGGTCTGTCATCTCAAAGCTGAGCTGAATATTATTGTCGTCGGAGCTGAAAGCAAAATCTCTGGAAATCTCTGTAACAAGGTTTTCGTCCATTGCCGTAACTCTCCAACCGCTGTCGAGCGACTGATCAACCTTGTTTCCTGTATTCGGCACACTAACAGTAACCTCGCTGGCACTGCTCTTTTCAGATGACGAATTATACTTTATACTGCGGATACCCGACATTGTGTCAATTACCTTTACAGTAACTACAACGTCTGTGTCGTACAGGCGGTTGCCCTCGCCGTCTCTGTAGCTTGTTTGAGAACTAAATGAAATGTCAAAATGACTCTCGTTTGTATGTTTTTCCGGAGTATCTACAATGAAAGCCTGCGGTGTTACCTCTTTAGAAACGTTGCCAACATTGTCGTAGCCTTTTACATAAATCTGACCCTTGAATTCTGCCGGAATTTCGAACGAAGCTTTACCGTCCACGATTGAAGCTTCACCGCTTTTAATTTCTTTTGTATCCTGCTTGCCCTCTTTATACGGCACAAGTCTGTACTCAATCTTATTAAGACCTGAAGACGCTTCCGGATCGGAGATATTAACCGTTGCTTCTACCGTCTGCATAAAGTAATATCCATACTCCATATATTCGATAAAGCTGCTTGCGTTGCCGTAGCCGTCGGCTGACAGAACGGAGAAGTCAATCGAATTTACAACAGGGCTGGTCTCATCAATATAATACTCTATTAATTCTTTTCTGGGATCTTCGGAGCTATCTTTAACGGAGTTATCATTACCGGAGTTATCCGTTACGTTTACTCTTATCACATAGTGTCCGTCCTCAGGCAAATCGCCCTTGTTCTTGACAAGCACCTTAATTGCTTCTGTGCTTAATTCGTATGGATGAACATTTGTATCAATATCGGACTGAGCCTCTGTGTACGCAGTTGTGAGGAGCGGTTCTCCGTTTGTATCATTCTCCAGTGTAAGCTTGTCGTTTATGTTAATGCTTACAGACTGGATACCGGACTCCTTATCCTGAACACCAATTTTTAAATTTTTATCGGAATTGTACCAAATCCGTTCGTCATTTGTATCAACGCTGTCGCTTACAGGAATATCAAATGACGCAACAGGTTCAATCTGTTCAACAATATAACGTGGTGACTTTGTAGAACCATTGTCGGAGTTTACAGTATCGTAAGTATCCTCTCCGTTGTTCTCATGATAACTACGTGTTTCCTTGTTCATTTTATCGTAAGCTCTGATTATTACATCGCCGCTGTAGATTTTTTGTGGGTCAAGCTCCTTAGTATCATCGTCAAATGGGATATCTAATGTATAAATATTTTTGTTTTCATTATAGTTCATTCTATAATATTTTTCCTCAGGGTCATTATTGAATGAAATCTCAACCCTGTCAACACCAATATCATTATAATCAGACACCTCTGCACTGTATCTGATTTTATCATTCGAGAAGATACCAAAGGTAAGAACTCTCAAAATCTGCTCAAATGCAGCAGCCTTTTTCTCAACGTTTATCTTTCTGATTTTAGGACTAGACAAATCTTTATAAATAATAAATGGTTCTGTATTACTTGATTTGTTTCCTGCCATATCCTCTACATTAATTGTGAGCATAAAGGAATGTTCCTCGCTTGCTTCTATAAACGCATTTGTATCGGACAAATTCAGAACTTTGGAATTTTCGTTTTTATCAACTTTAATTGTACCCTTATCACTTCCGCCTGTGCTTTCAACCTTCCAATTGATGAAACGAGGTTCATCATCGTTGAGGGTAAGCAAGAACTGTGGGTCGTCTGAATCATTGAACCAAATCTCAACGTTTCCGTTTTTATTCAGCTTAACAGCCTTGTCCTCATTAACAAGCTTAATTTCGCCCTTAGGCGCAGTAAAATCAATATAGAACGAAAGTGTTGCGTATGTTTTCAAACCAACGTTATCTTCAACTTCAAGTACAATTACATGATTACGTGACTCTTCCAAGTCCTCAATAGATACAGCCTGCTTATCGGCATCGGATTCTCTGGTAGGAGTATCTTTTTTATCATAGCGAATATTCGCAAGAAGATGAGCATTCTCTTCCGGTACTCTGCTGTTGAATTCTTCAAAAGCAAACGATTCATCATCAAAAGCTTCATACTCGTCAACAACAAAGTCATACACCTTTACGCCTGCGATACCGGAATTATCAGAAGCATTAAACGTAAGCATAGCGCTGCGCTCAGCATAACCGTAACGATTCACACCGTCAATTGATTTAGGCGCAAAATTAACTTTAGTAATGCTAGCCTCTGGCTCCCTGTCATCAAACACAAATTTTGCAGACTTGTTGAAATCTATAAACTGAGCAATGTCATACTCATTTTGACTTCCCCATTCGTACGTGTTTGAATTATTCATTGCATCGGTTGCTGTTATTGAATTAAGCGTAACCTCTCCACTCGTAAGGTCATAATAGTATTTTCCATTTGCGCCCTTCTTCAAATCAAGATTATTTAAGGAAACTGATGTTATCGGGCTAGACGCTGTTTGGTCGGACGGATCGTATACATCAATTTCAAATCTCAACGGAACGGTTACATGGTTTCCGTATTCAGTTTGTTTAAAATCAGCCGGATTTGCTTCAACCCATTCGTTTGACTTTTGGTTATACTTAAGTATATTTATCTCTCTAATTTCAGGTGCTCTGTAGTCATAACCAGTTACCATTATATAAGGTTCGTCCAAAGTTGCTTCATTACCTGATTTATCTGTAATCTTTACATCAATAACATGCTTACCTTCGTCACAAGCTCGGAACTCTTCAAGACTGCCATTTTTTGTTTGTTTAGTCAAGTCGATTTCTATATTCTTACTTTTATCATCGGAAAAATAAATTTTATAATAATTAGGTTCGCCACTGGTTGTATTTTGAACCCATGTACCCTCTTCATTACCTGAGCCATTTTTCCATGAAAGACCGTCAATGCTATATTCCAGTGTTTTCAAACCAGACTGCTCATCTGTTGGAAGGAAAGAAATCATAGCCTTTTTTTCAGGTGTTTCCTCTTCAAGGAACGTAACAGATTGAGTTTCACCATTTTCTGCTATATATTCTTGATTAGCAAATATTGGTTTAATATTTTCAAGAGTAAGATATGTCTTTCCGTTTCTTGGCTCCGGATAGGAAACCGGATCACTTGTTTTGTTGTTTGATTTTATCTCAGCATAGATGTAAAAGGTTTTTGCTTCTTCCGGTTTAAGATTTACTACTACTTTCTTCTCATATAATATAACATTATTTGGGTTACTCACATTAAATTTATCTTTAGGTTTTTGAGAGTTAGCTTCTATTATTCTTGTTTCTTCACAATAATAATCAGCAGCTTCTTTGGTTCCATCTTTAATTACGGGTATTGGAACACTGCCCGTGGAATTAAGCTCCTTATAAAACACATCTATTTCTGCGTCCTTTGTACTGGCAAATCCGTAAAAATAAAATTCCATTTTATCATTATAGAAAACATTACCATTTTCTTCGTGTATGTTATAATCATCCTTAACATTATGCAAAAATATTTCAGGAAAATTTTCATTAGAACAACTGCCCCTCGAAACTGCATATTTATACTGCAAATTTTTATCTTCATTACCTACATAACGCAAATAGTAATCATAATCATAGCTTGGTTCAGAAGAATTTTCCTGCTTGCCGGGAGTGTCCGGAGTATCGGTAATATCCTTAATATAAACCTTATCTGATGTAAACGTATCAAGCTTCGGACTAAGGCTGATTTTAAAGTTCTCATTATTCACTTCAAGATAAGCCCCGTTCTCACGATCAGACTTAACGCTTACATTTACCTTGCTGTTTGACGATTTCAACTTATCCGGACTAAAGTCATACCTAACTTTAATATCTTTATTGACAATTTCAGGCATAATCACATTCTTTGTCTCGTTAATGATAGTAAAGTATCTGCCGTCTTCGTCCATGACAAATTCATCTGTATTAACTGACACTGTGAATTCATACATTTTAGATGTTGTTTCGTCCGACTTAGGATACTTGATGTCCGGAGCTGTTATTGTAACGTAATTATATATCCATTCAGAGGCATTTTCGCCATTCTCATCTTTAATAGAATAATATTTCGGGAATATGTTGTTGTCTTCTCTTTCGTTTATATTCGGAAGAGTTTGACCATACCATAAATCAACTTTACTAGTTGTAATATTCAAATCTTTGCCGGTAATTTCTTTGTAAATAGCATTTGGATTCATTGTTATGGTAAGATATCTTACGTCTTCATAAGGCTCATCATCTGTTGCCACTTTATCGGCGGTTGAATTAGAGCCTCCCTTGTTTTGCTGAGTTGTTTGCTCTCTGGGCTGTGGTTTGTCGTTGTTTTCGGCAATTGCGTCTAAGCCCGTAGAGCACACACTGAGCAGTATGCCCAACGCCAGCACTACTCCTAAAATTCGTTTCTTCATGATTTGTCATACTAATCATTGCTTAAATATACTCAAGTCAATGTTCAGTATTACACCTCCATTTCATAAAAAAGTACATCTCGACAGTAAAAAGGAAGCACGCAACATCAATTGACATCAACGCAAGACTATCCCTCTTGAAAATTAAAATTATTATAAATAAAACAGCAAATATTACTGTCAAAATATTCAATGTTTTTTTGTTATACGGCTTCTTTTTAATATCCATTTTTTTAACCATTCCAAGCATTTTTACACGAATGCCGCAGCCGCCTATCAACCCAAGCCAAAACATGCAGGCAATCATATAAGCACCCGTAGGCATACCGTTTTGAAAATTCAAAAAAGGTATGCCTATCAAGCTGCCGGAAGATACAAGAAAACAAATAGCAGATATTTTATTTAATTTTGCAAATTGCTCTATCATATCTTATACTCGTCCTCATAATCAAAATAAAATTCTAACAATCTGGAATTATTCTCCATAGGTCTGTCCGGAATCGGATTTGCCGGACGCAGGTTTTCGTTATAGCTGATGTTATTCACCTGAACAGCCGGCTGCTGCTGCGCGTAATCGACTCGCTTGATTGGAGCGCTGCTTGTGGCGTTAGATGAGTAAGCGTCGGCATATACCAAAGCAAAGGGCGACTTACGCTTGCTGGATTTTAGGTTTTGATTTTTGTATCTAATGTAAATCAAAAAGCCTATAACAATTAAAAGCACAATAATAAATATTATCAAAGCCAGAATGATTATCGGTAGATTTTGCAGCCACGCATCGTTTTCTAAAATAAATTCGTCCATAACTGTCACTCTCCTATAGATAAAGGTCTTTCCAGCTTATCTGCGCTAATATTTTTTGACTTAGCTATCTTTGCTCGGATATTGGAATCATTGAAGAGCATCTTTTCAAGAGTTACAAGCACATCATGATACTCCTTGCTGTCTTTATATTCTTCCAGCGTCTTGTAAGCCTTAATCGGGTGAGCATCATAATTCGCCATAGCGTCTGCAATTATCATGCCGTCACATTCCAGCTTATTCAAAGAACTACGCAAAGAGAGCGACTGAGCCACCGACTTTGCGCTAACCTCGTTTACGTGCTGCATAATCTCATTGACACATTTCTTTTTTATCTCCTCATCGCCTGCCTGATCAAGGCATTTGAAGATAACGTCCTCAAGCTCGGTTTTGCTTACGTTGTTGTCGTCCTTATATGCAACCTTTAGAATATCATAATAGGACTCCGGCTTTGCTGGATCGGCTTCAATCAAAGCAAGCGCAGTTTCCTTATATTCAGAAATATTATGCTCGGAATAGCTTTCTGCCATTTCATCGAAATTATGTCTTGCTCTCTCAAAAGCCAAATCAGCGCGGCGTCCGTTTACAGCAATCGCCAAAATCAAAAGCGCTGTAAGCACGCTCGTCAAAACACTGCATATCAAAAGCGTCTTTCGTGGCTTATCTCTTTCAAGCAGTTTTTTCTCTGCATAGACAGCCGCTGCTTTCAGCTCCTCGTAGCTTTGGAATCTATCCTCAGGCTTCTTCTCCGTACATTTTACGATAATAGCCTCCAGCTCAGGAATATAACCCTTTGGAGCCATGAAGAGGTCACGTCTGAAATAGCCCTGTTCATTTGACTTAATGCGAAGATTAGGCATCGGATTGATACAATCCCACAAGGACGCTCCAAATGAGAATATATCGCTTCTCAGGTCAACCTCACCTGTTGTTGGCAAGTTCAGCGAATTTCTCATCTGCACCGAATCGCAGCACTCCGGCGCGGCAAATCCGTTTGTACCGTAAACGCCGATATTATCTCCGAACTCGTGAGTGAGCGAAACGATACCGGACGAATTTTTTATCTCCATAGATTTGCCAAAGTCGATAACCGTTACAGACTCCGTTTCATTGGAAATCATGATATTTTCAGGCTTGATGTCCAGATGAAGAAACTTATTATCACCTGTAACGTGCGACATGATCTCACAGTATTGCTTTGTCCAATTCAGCAGCTTTCTCTGAAAATCCACAACCTGTTCATAGGAAGCATTCATCGGCGGAGTATGCGCAAGACAATACTCATTGAGGTCACAACCCGAAATATAGTCCTCAACAATACAAAAGTACTGTGCGTAAGGTGAAATCAAATCCTTACAGCGAGCTTTTTTATCTTCGGGAATCATTCTGAAAATCGTTTGAAGTGTTTCGTTTGTAATTGTCGGGATAACGCCGGCAAGCTTACTGGTGCTGCACTGCTCCAAGCGGCTGAGCGTTTTCATTTCAAAATTGCAAAAATCGCTCCAACGATCCATTTGTCTGAATTTAAGAGCATAGGTTCTGCCGACTGAGCGTTTCTCGCCCTTGAAAACAATACTCTCACCGCCGACAGCTATGTACTTATTAATAGAATATTCTTCTATTGTATCATATATTATACCATGTAAATTGCTTTTTTTAAAGTCCATTTTACTCACTTCTCGCTAAAATTACTGCTGTTATATCATCTGTTTCACCCATATTGACAAGCTCATCAGTAATATCCTTTATCAGTGAAACAATTTCTCTTCGGTTGCTGCCGCTGAAAAACAACTGACAATTCGCCTGAAAATCCGTCCTTTTGTAAAAGCCGTCTGAACAGATGACATACCTGCTGCTCGGATTGTACCTGTCAACAGAGAAAGATATTGAAACCTCGGAGTCGTTTTTTCCGCCGATGTGCATAGCAATGCTGTAGCCGTCCTCAGCTTTGTCGTCCTCGGTAAGACGCCGCACACGCGCATCGGGCTGGAGCTCATAGAGTCTGCTGTCGCCGGCGTTGAAAATCAACAGTTGGTTTTCGTCTGTAACCAATCCGCAAACTGTACAGCATGTATCATTATTTGAATGTTTATCGGAATAATCGTTCAGCAAATGGTTGTACATGGTCATTTGCCTTTGTATCTCAGACGCAACAGCTTCGGGCTCAAAATCATTATTTACAAAATACTGCGACGCCCACTCCAAAAGCCAAAGCACTGTATTATAGCTTGCATACTTTCCCTCGTAACCCATTGAGATACCGTCACAAACCATAGCCACTGTAATCTCTCTGTTGCTGGGACTCAACACACGTACACAGCCAAATTTATCCTGATTGACGTGCATTTGGTTTATACATTGTCTTGAGAAACCTGAACATAATATACTCATAAGTAATCATTCCTTAAAAATTAACTGTTTATCTTCTGCGAGGTGTGGGATTAGAGGCTCTGTCGTCCGTTACGCCGCTCGAAAAGCTGCTGTAATCCTGCGATTGATAGTCGGAAGAGTTTGAGCGTCCGAAAGAATTATTCATAGGCAGACTTCCGCCGCCTGAGCCATTTTGGTTATTTTGCGTTTGTGGAGCCTGCTGCGGAACACTAGGAGTGTTGCTTCTGTTTTTCGGAGCAGCCGACCACCACGACGGCTGAGTTGGAAGATCGTCCTCCGGATTTTTGCTCGGTACTTTTGGCGCTGAATTATTCTCAGGCGACTGAGCAGGATTTTGCCGCACCCTTTCATTAGAAAAGCTTCTGCCGTCAAGCTGCGGAGAATTTACGGCGGTAGTCTGAGAGTATAAATCCGACTGATTAAAACCGGCAGGATTTCTGCGAGTTATCGGAGAGGGATTGGATACTCTGTTATAAACCGGAGATTCAAACGTATTCGGCGCTTCATAGCTTACAGGCTGCAACTGCTCGGAATTAATATTTTCCGTAGAATAAGATCTGATATTAAAGCTAGCCGCAGCAGCCGACGGAGCAGCCGGCGCCTCGTTATAGCCTACGCTTCGTCTGCGTGGAGTAGGATTTGACGCTCTGTCATCAAAAGCGTCGCCGCCGGCACTATAATCAATATTCTGCGGAGGAGGCGAACCTGCAACAGATCTTCTTGAAGGAGTAGGATTCGACAAACTCCTGTCAACAAGATTATTATTAATATACACATTCGAATTATCGCTGGGCTGAAATACCTTTTTAAAAATACTAGGTGCGCCGCCGTCAACCGACTTTCCTCTTCTTGTAGCCGCAGAGGAAATCCTTTGCTCAGCACTTACGCTATTCCCCATATAAGCAGAGTTATTATTTTGAAACGGAGCATTATTAACGCCTGAACTGTTTCGGCGTCTTGGAGTTGGATTTGAATATGTTCTGTTCACATCTTCGCCGCCGGAATAGTCCGTGTTGTTTGCATTTATCCCCGCTGGGCTAGAATTCGATGTATTAGGCGGATACTGCGCCGGCGGATTTGTATTTATCGGTCTTCTCGTCGGGCTCGGATTCGTCACATTTGGCGGATACTGCGCCGGCGGATTTGTATTTATCGGTCTTCT
>CACYEJ010000146.1 GCA_902773395.1 uncultured Ruminococcus sp. | reverse complement strand
TTTTGGTTAAAACAAAAAACAGGCAAGAGCTTGCGAATTGCCGGTCTGAGAAAGATAATTGCTAAATCTTAACGCTTTCGAGTATAAGAACGCTTAAAAAATGCGAGCGTGAAGGTATTCTCGATGAGGTTATTCGAGATTTCAAAATCAGCAGGTCATACTACAGCGATTCGCTCAGGCTTGGGGAAAAATACATTTTTGGTGGTCACAGTGGTGTAATAACTGCCGTATCGGATATATACACGATAGGACGTGTATGCAATTATCATGAGGATAAAAAACATACGCCGTGGTTTACTATTAATTATTTGACTAAAGATAGATGTGATGCACTTAAATCAACTCGAATGCTTGCAAGCTGTGGAATTGTTATTTGCAGATTTAAGCAGAGCGATGATACAGACGAGAATTGGAAAGAGCTATGCGATGAGCTTGTAAGGCGAAACCACAGAATAAAATACGATAAAAGGGAGTTTACTAATATAATCAGAACGCCGCAGGATAACGACTGATGTTGATTGAAAAATTTGTGCGGAAGGATAGATTATTCTTTTACAATATTTAAACAAATAGTTTTTATAAGGCACTTTCGACATGAATAAGCGTGAAGTTTAAATGAATTACAATATTATCCTCATCATAACACTTGAAACTAATCTGATAATGTTGTAAAATATAAATATCAAAAAGTTTTAACTAATAAACGTTAAGATTTAGCACTTTTCTTTCTAAGTCCGGCAATTCGCAAGCTCTTGCCTATTTTTCTTTTTGACAGAAAGATTTTATTTTTTAGGGCTTTGATTTGCTTTTCCCTTTAGAAAGTTAGTTTTAGTTTCGCTGAGGGCAGTTTATTTTTCTACACTGATTTCTTGCGTCAGCGACGGGGCTCTGCCCTCGACCCGCCAACTTTTGAAAAAGTTGGATCAAAACTTTTAAATGCCAAATCTTTTAGCTTTTGAGTATAACAGAAAAGACAAAGAGGAAAATTATGCAGATATCTCATCAAATTACTCCTCAAAGCAATCCCTCATGCGTTGCAGTCGGCTGCTTTGACGGAATTCATATCGGTCACAGAAAAATTATCTCCGATATGTGCAGCTACGCAAATGAACATCAGCTTATCAGCACAGTGTTCACATTTCCAACATCACCTGCTGCCTTGCTCGGACATACTCAGCATCGTGCCTTAATTTCACAAAACACCAAAATGAATATCCTCGAAAATCTCGGTGTGCAAAAATGCTTCTCAATTGACTTTATGAACATACGCAACACCTCCGCTGAGGACTTTATCAAAAATATTCTTTTGGAGAGCTTTAACGCCAAAGCTGTTTTTTGTGGATTTAACTATCGTTTCGGCAAACAGGCTCAGGGCAGCAGTGAATTTCTTCACGAGATGTGTAATAAATTTAACGTGGAAACCTTTATATCTTCCCCCATCTGCTACGGAGATATTGTCGTAAGCTCCACGCAAATCCGAAATTTTATTGAAAGCGGCGATATGCACACCGCCAACAAGCTCCTCGGTAAACCGTTCTCTGTTGAACAAATTATTGTCGAAGGCAAGCACAACGGCAGGACAGTCGGTGTCCCCACCATTAACCAGAATTTACCGGAAGAGTTTGTTACGCCTCGTTTCGGCTCATATGCTTCGTTTGTATATATTGACGGCAAAAAGTACCATGCCGTTACTAACGTAGGTATCCGCCCAACAGTTGGCGGCGTAAATAAAAATATTGAAACACATATCCTCGGAGATTTCAGCGGCAATCTTTACGGAAAAAATGTCCGAACGGAGCTTCTGTATTTTATACGTGACGAGCGAAAATTCGCTGATTTAAAAGAGCTTTCCGAGCAAATCCGCCGTGATATTGATTACATACATCAACACAACATTTATCAAAAATACAATTAAAACTGGGGTTTATAAAAATGAAAGTTATCGAAAAAAATCATGCTCAAACGGAACAAAATTCCAATGAATCAACCTCTGAAACCAAGAAGCGAGCATTTAAGCTCTCCGGATACTGGCGATTTACGATAATATTTGCTGCTGTTATTGTTAGTTTAAACTTACTCAGCAGAATAAAGGTACTCAGTGATTTTTACGATGACAATATTTTCCGATACATATCCCAGCCGTATTGCCGCCTTACGGGATTATTTCCTTTTTCAGTGGGAGAGGTTCTTATACCGATAGCTATGCTGATTGTGCTTGCAGCCGTTATCACGCTGATTTTGCTGCCTTTTTTAAAAAAGAAATCAGGTTTTCTTAAATTTGCTAACCGCTATCTCAAATCGACTTTAGCTTTTATATTAACGGTAATCCTTATCATGACGCTCAACTGCAACATTCTCTACAGCACGTCAAAGCTTGACATTAACGGTCACCGAGATAAAAAATATACTGTTGACAATATCGAAGCATTACGCAATTACGTTGTTGAGCAATGCAACGAGCTTTCTGAAAAAATGGAGCGTGACGAAAATAATTACGTTATATACGACAACGATGTAAACGAGGACGTCAAAACAGCGCTTAATAATCTATCTGACGAATTCCCACGACTGGGCGGATATTACCCCAACGCCAAGCCTGTAGCCGGTTCGTATTTTATGTATCAAGCTGGCGTAATCGGCGTATACTTTCCGTTTACAATGGAAGCAAACTATAACACCTACACATCTTCAACGTATACCCCTGCTGTTATTGCCCACGAGCTTTCTCATCTGAAAGGCTACATCTACGAGGACGAAGCAAATTTTATTGCGTACCTTGCGTGTATCAACAGTGATAATGATATGCTTAAATATTCTGGATATCTTAGTGTTTTAAATTACACAGACAACGATTTTTACGACTGCGTAGACCGTACCAGATACGACAGTCAAATTGCAATTAACCAAAAAGCTGCATTTGATAATTATTGCTACGATGCCGAAACAGCAAAATTTCTAAAAGAGAAAAAATCGGTTATCAAAGATGAGGTAGTTGAAAACATCAGCGACACCATTACAGATACCTATCTTGACTATTATCAGGCTGAGCCTAATTACAGCGAAGTAACACTTTTAATGCTTCAATATTATGACGGAATATTATATTAATATTTATTTTTTTACACAGCATCTTTTATGTACATCAAAGGAGCTATAACAATATGGATAACAACAATTTAACAGAAATTCTTAATAAATACAACAAATACCAAAAAGGTGATGAATCCTGCAAAATGGAGCTTATTCTCCGAGATGAAACAATAACAGGATTTCACTTCGACAAATCCGAGCTTGGCGGAAGTGTGTTTTCGGGAGTGAAATTTAAAATCTGTCAGTTCAGCGATGTATATCTCAGCAACTCAAATTTCGGCGGAAGCACATTTGAGAAGTCGCTTATCAATACCGCAACAATGAGAAAAGCCGCTTGGAATGACATCAACGCAAGCTCTCTTACTGTGCAGAAGCTTGATTCATTCAGAAGCGACTTTATTAACTCAAAATTTGAAAATTGTATTTTGGGAAATTCAAGGTTTTTTAAGAGTAATTTCGGCGGTTCGGTTTTTAATAACGTCACATTTTATAACAGTCATTTTGAGCTGGCAAGCTTCACCGAATGTAACTTTTACTCCACCCTCTTCAAAAACTGTACATTCAAAGACTGTCACTTTGAACCAAACACAAAAGGTATTATGATGATTGGCTGTAGAGATATTTAATAACGTTTCTTATTTCTTATTTCTTATTCGTTTTCTTATGAATAATATTGTCCAATAAATCAAAGGTTGAAGAATAACAAAAACTATTACGCCCAAAATAATATCTAATACTATAACTCCGTCGCTAAATTTCTTAGATACACCTGAGGTCATTTTTATTATACTTGGTGAATATCTGTTTACATATATAGACATCGTACTGCCCTCGCTATACTTTTTGGCAAGATCAATAGTACTGGTATATGTTTTTCCGTCAGAAAATGCAGTATACTCTAATTTGGTATAATAACGAGTAACCTGCTCATTTCTGTATTCAGTTCTCGTATGCACCATACCGTCAAAATCTTCTTCGTAAACTGTTGATGAAACTCTAATCGTTTCTACATGTTTTTCACTTGAAACGACTGTAGCCAACACCTTGTCGAAGTTATCAAGAATCTCTTCACTTTCTCTAACTCTTTCAAATTCACACACAGTAACAACTATTGGAACTGACACTAGTATAAAAATAAATAAAAGATAAAACAGAACTGCCAGCAGTGTCGGCGGATCTTTATCCAGCATTTTCTTTATACGCTGATGTTTTTCTTCTTCAGGAGAATTTATTTCCTCTTCCTTAATATCCAATTTCTTCATATATACCGCCTTTCTATAATGTCATATAAGAATTATTATTTTAAACCATTCTTTAAAAGGTGTACCGCAACACTACGGTACACCTTTTTTATATCAATATCACAATAGATTTAGCGTAATTATTACGGATTCGGCTGACGCATTGCATCATTATAAACATTGATATAATCGCTTGCCGATCTATCCCAGCTATAGTCGGAAGTCATAGCTCTCCAAATAAGCTTAACCCAACCATCTCTGTTCCAGTAGCCGCCGATTGCACGGTTTACAGCGCCAACCATATCCCATGTATCATAGTTGCGGAATGTAAATCCGTTGCCGTTGCCGTCCTGGCTGTCATGGATAGAGTCTTTAAGTCCGCCAACCTCTCTAACAACAGGAATTGTACCGTATCTGAGTGCAATCATCTGCGAAAGTCCGCATGGCTCGCTCTTAGACGGCATGAGGAAAATGTCGGAGCCTG
>CACYEJ010000145.1 GCA_902773395.1 uncultured Ruminococcus sp. | reverse complement strand
AGTAATATGCAGGGTATAGGAGCTCAGAATCAAGCGTTTAATCATGGTAACAGTAATATGCAGGGTATAGGAGCTCAGAATCAAGCATTTAATCATGGCAGCAATAATATGCAGGGTATGGGAGCTCAGAATCAAGCATTTAATTATGGAAGCAATAATATGCAGGGTATGGGAACTCAGAATCAAAATAATCAGACGTTATCTCAGTCAGATGTGCCGGATGATAATACATTGGTAGGAACGGTTACTCCTCCCGTACAAAATTCTGCTATTGTTAGAGAAAATGCAAATCAGGTTAGTGCAGAGGTAATCTTTCCTAATGCAGCGAATGAATCTAAGCCTACTCCGGCTGTTTCGGAACAACCGGCGGAAGAGGTTCAGGAAATTAAACCGAATGATGATTCCTGCTCATTGGGAGATATGTTTAAGCTTGTTAGGTCTTTGCGAGAGAATAACCCAACTTACTTACAATTCAATGTTGTAACAGGACGTATGGATCTTGTTTCTGATGAGAGTTCCGCATATATTCTCACTTCTGATAATGAAGTTCTGCCAAATAAGATAACTAACTTTAATGAGCGTTATATTCATCAAGATGTGTATGAGTGTGATCATAATAATATTACGTTGGATAATCGTATTATCTACTGCAAGGTGGATGATATGTACAATATTGTCAAACGTGGCAAAATTATGTAGTATTACCTATTTAATAATGGATGTGAAATGAATGGAATCGTTGATAAATGCCTGGGGAGGAGAAGGCGTACTTTCCTCTACAGCTGTGTTTATTATGGGTGCACTTGGTATGTTCAGCGGCGTTGTGAATGCTGGTGAAAAAGTTCATGTGAGAATATTAGACCTTGAATACAAGACAGAGGATCGTGTAACTACTGATTACGGACGTGCACTTAGCTTTGCAAAAATGTATACTGATTACTATGAGATCATGTATGATAAAAAGCCTGAGCTGGTATGTGACGATATAACCATTTATGATGTGGTGGATTGCCGTAACAGTACGTCAGTGTACACTAAGTATGCGAACAATCCGCTGCTCTCGCTTGGCTGCACACAAGAGGATATCAGCCTTGATATAGAAAACGGTATTTACGGTAAGCCGTGGTTGGGTGAAATCTTCTATTCAGGCGAAAATGATACCTTTTTTCGCAAGCTCTATGACGGTATTCCTAACGGTGATGTTATTACAATAAATTGTGGTGGCTACCGTGGCGGCGGCACTGCCACCACATTTATTCCTATGGAGAATTCTTATATTCCCCCTGATCATCGGGTGCATCGCTATATGGTCATATCGGGTCCGTCAACGAAGTTTGAGTTTAATCTTACAATACCTCACCCTGAAATTTATATAAATTTTCCTGAGTTAAAAAAAGGTTTTGATATTTTTGATATTCCTACGGTGAAAAATAAGCTGCTTTCTTTCAATCCGTCACTTGAACAATTTGTACTGCATCAGGAGAATCTCGATGCTCTCGATGAATATTGGAATATTGTCGTAAATGATCAGTATAAGCTTTCGAATCTTGATCCGAATTTTTATGCGTCCCGTTTTCTTGACAGATTGTATTCGGATATATCAAAGGTCAATGCAACGTTTATTAATATTAAAACAGACGGAAAAAAATTGCTCGAATACGATGTTACTTCTAATGAATATCAGCCTAAGGAACAGAAGCATTGGCTGCATATATCTAATCTGATTAACGGATTGTCGATAAGAGAAATTCTGGTAAATAACGGCGATTATAAAGATGGTGCCGTTTATGCCTTCGGTAATTCTTCCGGTAATATCTTTGCTTCTCACACATTGTTCAATGAATCGTGTATGAAGCATTACTGGATCTTTATCGTAATGGCAGCTTTAATGACCTATTATGTACACGATGCTTTGCTTTTGAATGAGGTGCCTGAAAATGCTCCCGTCAATTCCGGCGGATTTTTTAAAGGTATTTTTGGCAAGAAAACAAAAGGAATGTCCGATGAAGCTAAAGCAAATCTATCTTTAAAAGCATTAGATAATATTAATATTTTTCTAAAAACAATAGTGCGAAATACACTTATTGCGTTGAATGAAATAGACGATAAATCTGATATGACAAATTTGTTTCCGGGAGATACACGAGGTATTGTAGACGACATTACGTATAAGATTCTTAGATTTAATACAAGACATTCGGGTGCCGGAAGTTTGTCTGAATACGCATTTTCAATACTTGTAAAAATGATAAAGTCGATAGATGGTTTTGATAGAGATATGATGCTTGGACGTTTAAACGAGCATCTTCAAGAATATATGAAAAAATTTCCGGATGTGGAGCAGTTTAGCTCAGATGACGGTACTATTTTCTGCAATAAAATAATACGTCATACTATGATGTTGGCAGAAACGATAGTAAAGTAATTTTAAAGGGTGACACAAATTGATTATTTCTAATATACTTGGGGACCAGGTGATTTCCGACAAGGCGGGTCAATTTTATAAAGTTGCAGACAGTACCGAAGAGTATGCAGAGATGATTGAACCTATCTGCCTAAAAGGTGACGGCAGGGGCGGAAGTGATCATTTCATCAGCACTATCCGTTCGATTAACTCGTTGTGGAAAACTTACAGCTATTATGGTATTGACGACACATTGGAAAAAATCAAAGAAACGCCTTCCTTGCTGATGTGGTTCTCTATGGTTGTTACAGTAATGCTGTATGGCTGTAATACGGGCAACAGTTTTTCTCCTGTAAATTTATCTTTTTCCGGCAACAGACCATATTTGAGAGTTTGGAAAGATAAGCTTTCTATATCGGATCAGTATGATAACTGCATTGGCAATGAGAATATACTGGAAGATGGTCTTAATGTATATTATTTTGATACAAACAGCAATGGTTCTGTTGCAGGCTGTTGTTCCAGAAGATTTTTTATAATTCCGTCAAGAGAAGTAATCAGAAAAGATGGTGAGAATTCACCGTGGAAGGATTTCTACCACAAGCTGATTGATGTGCCGGGTGATTTGAATAAAAATCTTTTTGTGAAGACATCACACCTACAGAAGATTTTGCTGCTTCTTTCGGCGAGATCTTTGCCTGATGAATCGCCTTTGAAAATGATAAAGGACATAATCTTTGCTTATATCAATATCCCTTTGAGAGGCTTTGATGAATTGCCGGCTAAGGAATTTGGAAATATTTCACTTTATTGCGTGGATCAAAATTATATACCGCTTTCTATGTTCAGCGAGAAGATTTACTTTGTATATTCGAATGAATTTCTTAATGCGTTATATCCTTTTAATTCTGCTGTATTAGAGGAGATTGAAAAGGGAAAATGTATTGTAAAAAGTATTTCAATGAACGTGTCGGAATCGGCTGAGCTTGAATCGGAAGAAAGCCGTATTGATATGGCGGTCGTGACAGGCTCTTTCGTTTATAATATTACGTTCACAAGTCCTAACGGAAAAAATGTTTCTGTACCGTATCATTTTACTGAAACGCATGATTTCTCTGCCCGTTCTATTTGGTATCTTTCTCATCTGCCTACATTTTGTATGTATCCTGATGTGCCTTTTGAGTACGAGTCAATGTGCCATGAATATACATTTTTCTCGAATAGGGCGGCTATGCTTAAAAGCTTTGATGATATAACTGATTTTAATAATTGTGTGAAATTATCTGAAGAAGGTATTGATTGCTTTGCTGAAATAAATAATTCTTCTTTGGAAATTTCAAATGGTAATCTTTATACATTTGATGTATCCACTGTCGAAAAGCCCAGACATTTGATAAAGGTTATCTGGAATAAGATGTATCTTGGTACGGTGGTCAATGTACGGAGAAAAGACGGAGAGACTTGTCCTGTGCTGCTTGACCAGAATGTAAAGGCAGAGATTAACCTTGCAAATATAGATAATTCAACAGATGTTGATATGTCGGTATATGTAGACTTTGGAAGTCAGACGTGTTCAATGGGTTACAAAGTGTCAAATGGTGAGCCTTATTATGACAGTATTACCGGAGGCACTCCTACAATTCGTTTGCTGCTTGCGGAATATGATTTGAAGTATTATTCGCCTTATATGAATATTTTCAAAGATTCTGTTCCACACAATCAGGTTCCAACTTATATGGTATCTTATTTTGATAATATTGTGGATATCAAAGACTTTACGCCTTATCATGGTGCGTTTCTGCCGTTTAAAAACAGTGCGGTGGAATTTGAACAGAGCAAACTTAAAATATATGATTGTGATAAGCATGTTCTTGAAAAAGGATATCAGAAGCAACAGAATGATTTGAAATCAGAATCATGTATAAAAGCAATTATATATAATCTATGTTATACGGCGGCGTGTCACGCACTAAATAAGGGCTGCAACCACCTGTATGTTTATCCGTCTATTCCCGGAAAGCTGTATGTGGAATTTACAGCGGGTGTATGGGATAGCGTAATTAAGTCTATAAACAATGTATTTGATATTGAAATCATAAATATGCTTCACGCTGAAAAAATGTCTGTACTGTATGACGGTGTTGTTTCGGTGGCAGGAGCTATCGGAAATGCTATAGATACGCTGTTTGTCAATGTTGAAATAGGGCATACGCTCACTAAGTTGGCGGCTGTATCTACAGATATGAATGGAGCTAAGAAGCTGTGTGCATATTCGTCGTTTCAGTTTGGAGGAAAGGACTTGTTGTATCAGTGTGTGTATGATATGCTTAGCCACTGTGAATCAGCAGCGAGTGCACAAAAGCTTTTGTATGGTGCAGTTGGTGGGAATTCGTTATTCGTGCCAAAGCAGCGTTTGAAGATTGGCAGTGAAAATGATCCGGAGAAAATCGCATCAAAATTATGTAAAAAGTTCTTTCCGAACAATAAACGGAGAGGCTGCCCAAGAGATGACAGTTGGCATAATGTATTAGCTCAATTGCTTAAAATGGTTGATTTTAATACGGAGTGTGATTTTAGTACAGAGGGTATTCAATTTTGTGCGAACCTTATTTTTAGATATGCTTTATTGATTCAGACTGTGAATAACTTCGTTGATATGGTAATTAAACAGCCTGATAATAAAAATATAAGAAGAATGAAAATTCGTTTTGACGGTGTGGCTGCAAAAGGCTTTGACTTCGCTGATAAAATTATTTCCGGAGATGAGGGCTTCTTGAAAAAAGCTGAGGTCAGCATGAGGAAGTATTTATCACAATGCAGTCTTGAAATTGGAGATAATTCAAATAAAACCTACATGAAATCTTTATCGGAGATAAGCTGTGTAGACAGCAGAGGACACCGTAAGCTAGCAGCTGAAAATGATTTGCAGGAGTCTATACAGGCTACAGAAATACCGGCAGGCAATATCAACGAACTTTTTAATATCAAAAATTACAAGCATTTCTGTAAGTATTGTGTTGATGCTATCAACAAATATATGCCAAATCGAGATATGACTAAGATGCTTCTAGGTGCTTTTAAAAACAGTGATAGCTTTGATATTGCAATAGAAATCAACGAAGCGTTTTCAATAATTAATGGTACAATGCAGCTAATGTGTCCTGTATCGGATATTTATCCGGAAATGTTAGATTCTATCTTTTGTATGATTGAAGCTTGCAAGCTGCTTTCTAAGTGCTATGGAGAAGAGTTTTCTCTGCTATAAAATGAAGGGGATTTTTCAATGAAAAAGGGAGTCGTTATTTTTTTCTTAATTATAGGGTGTTTTTTTACGGTAGTTTATGCTCCGAACGATTTAGCTGTTAATGCGTATGCAGAGGGGCTAGATATCTTCGGCAGCGATGAAGTTGCTATGTCTGTTGGAGATGTTACAGCGTCACAAGGTGAAACTGTTGAGGTGCCTATAAATTTAACTGAGAATAAAAACGGTATTTCTAGTTTTAGAATAATATTGACTTGTAAGGATCTTTCGCCTGACGCTTCCTGCGGTGTTGGCGGATATATCAAAGAAAATGCTGATGATATTCTTTACAATTTTTCAGAGAATCAAGCTTTGATAGTATGGGGCAAAGGCGACGGCAATCAAGAGCTAAAAAAGAAAAAGCTCGACATTTCGGAAAATTATACTTATACAGAAAAGACTGATAAATTCTTTACAGTTCATTTTACTGTTCCTGAAAATGCCAAAGTTGGCACGAAATACACAGTTGAAATTTCAAATGGAAGCAAAGTGTACAACAGTACAGACGATTTAACAATTCCGATAAGTGCAAAGGGAACAATTGAGGTTGTAAAAAGCGACAAAACTGAAAAAGAAGATGACAACTCCTCAAAGGAAAACAAGTCCGATAAGGATAAAAACAAGAGTGAGGATACATCTTCGACAGCTTCCAAAGAAGAAAAAGATACAAAAGATGATAGTGTTCCAATGGGATATCTTGTATTTCTTGGTGTGTTCTCAGTGATTGCTGTTTCTGTTTGTCCGTTGCAGATGGTAATTTTAAGTAAAAAAAAGTAGGTTATATACTCAACTGAAAAGTATGAGAAATTCAAATTCGGCTTTACTTGCAAATTGTAAAGCTGCTTTAGTAACGAGGTGTTGTTTTTGACAATATTTACAAATGATGGTTCGTTTCACTCTCTGGGGTTTATCAGATATACCGATAATGGTATAAGAGAAATGAAAGTTATGTCGCTGAGAAACAATTCCATAGTTCCGGGCGTGTCGGAAAAATATCTAGTTGTTAATAACAGCGGTGAAGCGGCAAACGAAGTTACATTTATTTTAATATTGAATAAACGTGTTGGAGATTCCAAAGTAAAGGAATATTACACTGTAAGGGTTAAAAGACACTATGTTTTTTATGGACATCATTCGTTATTAAAGCTGCAATTTTTCGTGAACAATGAAAATGAGATTTCGATGAAGATAAAAAAATGTTTTCTTTCAGTTGAAGAAGAAATCCCTGACAGTGATATTCAATTGAGTGACGGACTAAAAGGTATTAATATTTCCGCTGTTACAGATATGTATAACATGTATTTTTCTAATACTAATGAGAAGCTGTCGTGGGTTTGCTTGCTTTTTGATACAGGCATGATTGATGAAACTAAGTTTTGTAATCGTCGAAGTCAATTGATAAATAAGCTTTTTTTTAAGACACCGGCGATATTTCCTGATACGTTCTTTTCTATAATAACATTTGGCGGCAAGCCTGAGAGCTATGTGAGAATAGAAAATAGGTTTATCAGCGACACTACTAACCGTATAATGGATTCTATCTCGGAAATCGAACAGTATCCCGGCGGAAATGTGAAATGCAATCCGTTTGATACTATCTTTAAATTGTTTAACGAGATTAGAGATTTTAATTCAGTGTATCATTCGAATTTAGATATCTCGTTTAATATTGTTATGATAACTGACGGAGAGTCATTTTCAGATGATATTATTAATGGCTATTGCCAGATGAGAGATGAATTAAAGGTAAATGTGTTTAGTATCGGCGGCGATGACAATAATAAAAATATAAAGACGTTGTCCAATTGTAATGATTGGAGTGATTTCTTTTCTAAGAATCATCTGAACAGTTGATGATTTTTATTACTAAAAATGCTTTTAGGGGACGAGCCATATTGAGTTTGTCCTCTGTTTTTTGT
>CACYEJ010000144.1 GCA_902773395.1 uncultured Ruminococcus sp. | reverse complement strand
CGCTTCGCATAACGATTGGCAAGATGTTGATATGAACCGTGATGAGTTCGGAGTATGGAGAGTTTTTATCGGTAATATTGGCGAGGGAGTTCATTATAAATATAAAGTATTTTCTGCTGACGGACAATTTACTGAAAAAACAGACCCGTTTGCGTACTATAACGAGGTTCGCCCCGATTTTAATTCAATTGTTTACGACATTGACAATTACTATTGGCGTGACGGCGAGTGGATGCAAAGTCGTGAGAAGAATTATAATAATCCTCTAAATGTGTATGAAGTGCATCTTGGTACGTGGAAGGTCAAGGAAGAAAAAAACGGCGTTGAAAAATTCTATCATTATCAGGAGCTTGTAACAGAGCTGATTCCCTATGTGAAGGAAATGGGCTATACTCATATCGAATTCATGCCGCTTACGGAGTATCCCTTTGACGGTTCGTGGGGGTATCAGGCGACGGGTTACTATGCGGCAACCAGCAGATACGGAGAGCCTCGTTATCTTATGGACTTGATTGACAGCTGTCATATTAACGGAATAGGCGCGATACTCGATTTTGTTCCCGTGCATTTTGCAAGAGATGAGCATGGACTTGCGTATTTTGACGGCACATGCTTATATGAAAGTGAAATTCCTCAGCTTCGTGAATCCGCTTGGGGTTCTATGAGATTTGATTATTCAAAGAATCATGTTCACAGCTTCGTTCGTTCCGCTGTAAATTTCTGGATAAACAAATTTCACTTTGACGGAATTCGTTTTGATGCTGTTGCGTATCTCCATTTTCCGGACGGCAACCCCAATTCGCCTGAGTATGACTGCGGCGTTTGGTTTATGAAACACACTCTCTTTACTCTAAACGCTTATCACCCCGATGTAATGTTTATTGCGGAAGATTCCTCGTGTCATACTAAGGATACCGCGCCTGTTGTATATGGCGGCTTCGGGTTCGATTATATGTGGAATTTCGGCTGGTCTGCGGAAACACTTCGCTACATTACTACGCCTTTTGGCATGCGTGCCCAGAATCATAATATGATGACTTATCCTATGTATTATTTTAATCAGGGTTTGTATATGCTGGCACTTTCACACGATGACGTATCCAATGGTAAATTGTCAATTATGGCGAAGTCATACGGCAGAACGCAGGAAGAAAAGTTTGCGAATCTCCGTACTTACTATTTGTATCAGATGACTCATCCGGGAAAGAAGCTCAATTTTATGGGCAACGAGCTTGCTGAATATATGGAGTGGAAGGACGAACAGCCGCTTGGCTGGAATCTGCTGAGCTATCCTAATCATGACAGCTTTCATGAATTTATTAAAAAGCTAAACGAGATTTACAAGGAAGAACCGGCTTTGTATGTTCAAGACTTCAATCTCTCTTCGTTTGCATGGATAGATTTGCAGAATGCAGGCAACAATATCTATGCTTACAGACGTGATGACTTCAACGGAAATCCGCTGTTTGTAGCGCTGAATTTTTCACCGTTTGAAAAGGACTATTGGCTTGGCGTGGGATACAACGGTAATTTCAAAGAGCTTATTAGTTCGGATTGGGATATTTACGGCGGCAGTAATAAGAGAAATATCAATTTGAAATCGAACGAAGGATATTTGAATTTAAAGCTTGCGCCTTTGAGCGGAGTTATAATTAAGCCGTGTAAAGAGGACGAGTCCTCGGAAGAAGAGCAGCCAATTGAAACGGGCGCAGAGAACTAATTTGAAGTGTCCGCTGTATTTTTTATACTCACGGTCTAAAACATTTACCGTTTAAAATTTCGTTCAAGATTTTACAAAGGCTCTACCGAGTCCGGTAAATCTCAACGCTTGTTAGTATAATTTTTATTTTTTATTTTTTTATTAATGAAAAAACCTCTATTTATCGTGTGTTCTCGATAGATAGAGGTTTTGATTCTTACTATGTTAGAGTAGAAAATTCTAGGATTTATCGGGTGGTATAACTGCTTTTCGTGTGGGAAGTTTAAGATTTTAATTTGACGCTTTAAAATTATATATCGGTTTCAAAACCTCTATAATATCAACCGCTTCTCCTATAACATCAATAATATCATTTAAAGACTTATATGCCATAGGTGCTTCGTCCAATGTATATTCGTTTACAGAGGTTGTATAAATACCATTCATCGCCTTTTGATATTCAGCCATATCAAGCTCGTTCTTGGCTCTTGTTCTGGACATTATTCGTCCTGCTCCGTGCGGTGCGGAGTAGTTCCATTCCGGATTTCCCCTGCCAACTGCAAGAACACTTCCGTCCCTCATATTTATCGGTATCAGAATTTTCTCACCCTTATGTGCGGCTATCGCTCCCTTTCGGAGAATCATTTCTTCGGTATCAATATAATTATGAATAGTGTGAAAACCGTCCGTGCCGTTCAAACCCATTCTTTCCAGCATAATCTCCGCCATTTTTTCACGATTGCGTTTTGCAAACTGCTGACATATTTCTACATCGTGAAGATAATCATCAAGATACTTTCCGTACAAATAACACAAATCCTCCGGAATAGTAGTTTCGGAATTTCTCTTATCAAAACTCAGCTTGTTAAGAGCCGCTTGAATTTCGCTTCGTCTGCCCTGCTCCTTGTATGTGCGGATAATTTCCTCACGTGCTTCAAGATAGCTTTCAATACCCTTATTCAAATCAATCGCAAGCCGCTGATAAAGCTCCGCCACCTGTTTTCCGAGATTCCTGCTTCCTGAGTGGATAACAAGATATTTCGTACCGTCTGAGGAAATATCAATTTCTATGAAATGATTTCCTCCTCCGAGAGTGCCCAAGCTTCTTTCAATCCACTTAGTTTTTTTCAAGCTTCTGTAACAGCAAAGTTCAGTAAGATTAAAACGCTCCTTTCTGCCCTCCCATACATTTCTTCCCGAAGGAATAAAATGTGCGGTTTCGTCAAATTTTTCCAAGTCGATATTGGCTTTACCGAGATTAACAGTATACATTCCACAGCCAATATCTACACCTACAACATTAGGTACAGCCTTATCGTTAATTGTCATAGTTGTTCCGATTGTACAGCCCTTACCTGAGTGTACATCGGGCATAATTCGAAGCTTTGAACCCTCTGTCATCGCATAGTCGCACATACGCCTTATCTGCTCAATAGCTTCATCTTCAACCACTCTTGCAAAACATATTGCAGTGTTCACCTTTCCTTTAATTTCAATCTTATCCAATTATCTCACCTCATTTTTACAAACTATTCCGTTTTCATTTCTTTACCTCTCAGCAGCAGCGCAAGCTGTGAAATCACATCACCGCTGCCGTTAAGGTTAATACTGCCGACATTCTCGCAAATACGCTCGATATATTCAAGCTCTTTAAGCTTGTAAAGCGTAGCGTTTTCGTCCATAAGCTTTGCTGTGTTAAGAAGCGACCTTGTAGACGCAACTTCCTCACGGCGAGTTATAACGCTTGCCTGCGCCTTTTTCTCAGCCATAAGCACGGTGTTCATAATGTCACGAATTTCACCCGGAAGAATTATATCCTTAACGCCTGCTTCGGAAAATTCAACGTACAATTCCTGCTCCTTTGATTTTAGTCTTTCAAGTACAAACTCGGAAAGCTCGTCTTTATTTGAAAGGACTTCGTCAAGCTTATATTTGCCCACATAATCTCTAATAGCAAACTGAGCGGCAATATGTATTTGTTCTATATAACTTTCAATCTCGGTGATAATTTTCACATAATCTGTAATCTTGTATTTGCACACAAAATTCACACGAAGCGAAACCTTATCCTGCGTCATGATTTCCTGCCCCTGAATATTAAGCTGTTTAAGACGTGTATCAACATAATCAACACTGACATCAATATTGTTTTTCCAGAAGCAGTATACCCCAGGTTCAAGAAGTCTGTTAAATTTGCGGTCAAAGTAAAGCACAGCTTTTTGATAAGGTTCGACCTCTATTCTATGAAACACAGAAGCCATACGAACCGTGTTTTTGAAAATCTCCTGCGGAATATCGCCCGATATCTCAGGAGAAGATATATCAACAATTTTAAACTCGTGCTTATCTCCAATGTTCCAATAAGCATGTGTCCCGTGCGAAAGCACTCCGTCAAATTTTCCGTTGACAAAATGCAGCGCAATCTCCTGTTTTCCAACGCCGCCAACCTCGACTATTGCCGCTTCTTCTTTCAAGTCTTCAGATTCAATCAGCGTATTAAGACTGCACTGTTCGGAAAATACAGGCTCGCTGACAGAAACAATCTCTATAAAACGACTGCCGTATGTATAATATTTTCCTGCTTTAAGAACTTTTGCAAACTTACCGTCCTTGAACAGAAAACCACGTTCATTTTCATTTACTATAACCTTTTTCATATATATTAACCTCCTCAGGAATAATAATCGGCAACCGTAATTATCTGATGAAAAATTTGCGGCTGAATAATTGAGCGAACGGTCTAACAAGCGGAAAGATAGCTTTTGGCTTGTTTTTCCGAAACACGGTATCCTTATGCAGACAAAGCAAGTTTCCCATTACATCGGATATTACACATTAATATGATAATATCCTCAGTACGATAATTACAGTTTTAAAGAACAATTTGACAGATTGTTTTTGACGCTGCACGAATGCGCTGCGCCGTTTTAAAAATAAATCCACCCCTAATGGATTGCGTTATTAACGCAAGACGATAGGATTCGAACCTATAATAACCATCCGCAGGGCAATCACTCAGCATACACTTTGGAATATCCTCGTGCACCGCAGTGCTGTTGTCAAACACTCTGTAACAACCCTGCATATTTATTATACAGGAAAAATTTCCATTTATCACGGAAAAAAAGCTGCGAACTTAAAAAATCAAAGTTCACAGCTTTTTTGATTCTGCAATCGTTCTTTTATCAAATCAACAAATCTTTCAGGTTCGACAACCTTAACTGTTGGTCCAAAGGAAAGTATTCTTATGAGAAGCTCCGTTTCATCATCTGTTGAATAATGTATTTTTAATTTATAATTATTGTCATCAATACGCACAGCTTCCTTTTTAAAATGAGAGAAATGAAGCATAGCCCTTTCGAGAGTATTTCTCCTATCTGTAATAAAAAGCGTCACACTAACTTCTTTTGTATTTAACGCAGACGTTGTGCGTGAAATACTGATATCGCAATAATTACATTTGACAATGCGAGATAGATTAATCGCTTTGCCAAATCTGTTGCCGCTTGTGATAAGTCTGAATTTATCGTCTTTTTCCGAGTATTCAAGGCATTCGGGAACGACACGAATTTTTGAAACATTACCTTTTCTGTTATTCATTGCGATTTCAAGCGGCTGATGTGTTTTTACGGCATTCAGAATCAAACGAAAATTCTTTATATATTCATCGTCATCATAATTATCGCCGTCCGAGTATTTGTCAAATATATAATAATCATCGGGAGTAAACAGCGGCTTAACATCTTCAAGGAAAGAGAAGTCGCAGTCAAAAAGCTTTATTCTCGAATCCATTGCAACGGATTTTAACCATCTCTTCTGCAATTCTGTAAGCGGCATGGTGGGAATATTTTTTATTGGGGTTGTGCCGTCAAGCTTCAAAAGCTGCCATCTTTCTTCCCTCAGTGCAGATTCGATTGGCAGCAAGCTTTCGGAATAGGCATATTTTGTGATGATACTTCTTATTTCCTCTGATGAAATTTTATCCTCAACGGCTTTTTTCAATATCTTTGAAACCGTATTGTAATATGCCCCGTATATTTCGTTAAATATCATTTTCAGTATCCTCATTCAAGCCATACATAACGCACAGCTCGTTAATATCATTTTTGAATCTCTGCTCTAACTGCTTATTTGAAAAATTCACAGATGTAATTCGTCCTATAAAAGTTCTTATCCACGGCAGCATTTCATTTGAATCATACACATCAGCCGTAAATTTGCAAAGGTTATCATCAAGCCGTTCAACTGTTCCGCAGCGTTTTTCACGGACAAGCCTGTTATAAATATAATTCTCATTGTTATCGCAGCGAACTGTAAACTCAACGTGTTCAATTCTGCCGCCGCTTCCCTGATTGCTCACACCCCACATATGCTCACGCATTTTGAAAAGATTTTTCCTAAGCAAATCAAAATCATTTGCGGTGCTTAACGCTTTCACGCTGATAATAAAATCCAGCCTTGTTGACATAATTCTCTTATCACGGCGGTTATACGCAATAAGGTACTGCCGACCGTTCTGGACACTTATAAAAATATTCAGCGGCACAAGATTCAAAGTTATTTTCGATTTTGATTTTCTGTTAAGCTTAGTAATTTCAACCTCGCATTTATCGCTGACAGCCAAGAAAAGCGACAGTAAAATCTCGCTGTCAAGAGCCTGTGTTATATAGTGATGTTTAAAAGCAAACGATAGATTATGAGCGTCCGTCTTATCCAAAAGGAACTCGCCAATAACGCCGCAAGGAGCGACCTCCGAATAAAAATCGAGCATATCTGTGCAGTTTATTTCAACGTTTTCAGTACGTCTATAGAGAAGAGTTTTGCCTTTTTTCTCCGTGGTTACAAGACCCTCTTTGATATACTCTTTAAGTTTTTTACGGATAGTGGATTCGTCAAATGTTCTCTGAGAACTAAAAGCAGAAAGATATTCTGTATCTATTTCTTCCGTTATTTCACGAATTGATTTAGCAATCTCAGAAGAACTGAGAATATCGAATAATATAAAATGCAGGGATATATCTCCGTCTGTAAAGCTTTTCGATTTCAAAGCATTATAAAGCGGATTATGATTTGATGTTCGGCTGTCTATTGAGATAAAGACACATTTGCCGTCAGCAGTGCGATGAAAAGCCATATAATCTCCCAGCCAGCTTTCCACACGGCGGCGTTCATCATCATAAGAGCGTGAGCTTTTTCCTGTATACTCTTCTCTGCTTTTAAAGCCGTACACATAGAACTCTCTCATATAGCTGCGAATTCGTTCAAAATTTTTGATAAGCTCGTTGTATGCCAATTCATCATCACTCCTTTTAGTTTATTAGTTATGGATATTGAATTTATTATAGCACAATATTTATTTATCTTCAATTACCAACTTGAACTTTTCACTCGTATATACATGATTTAAACAACCTGATAAAATCTACTTGTTTTTTCCAATACTCCGCAATAACCGCACGTGCGTCTATACTTTTTGTTCTTTTATAGAAATTGCCAGATATTCATTTTGCGAAAAACTTGCTTCAAGACTTTTTCACTCTAAGTTATAATGAAAGAATTAAGCGCACTTCACATCAAACTAAAAGTAACTATCCTCCCACGCTGCTTATAAATGGGAATAAAAGCAAAAAACGAACGGTCATTTAAAATGTTGAGTAAACCATAAATTTTGTAAAATATACTTGACTTAATGTAAAAGCTATGTTATTATTAATACAATTAAATAATTGAAGGAGTTGTAAAATATGAACGATGATTTTGTATGGAGCATATCGTCTATACTTGCGTTTACTGTGCTGATGACATTTTGCTATTTTATGGTTATGTCGATAATCCATCAGAATAAGAAAAAAAAATATGACGAACGTCAGATACTGGCTCGTAATCAGGCGTATAAAGCGTCATATATCTTTCTTCTTCTATATCTCACGGTGTGCCTAGCACTTGAGAGGAATGATATAAAGTGGGCAACGTTTCAAACTATTATTTTTATTGGTATCTTTATTTCAATCACTATATTTGCAATGATTTGCATATTAAAGCAGGCATACATTTTTAACAATCGAAAAAACAATCCTTATGATTTCTTGTTTAGAACATTCTTTTTAGGAATAATGTACTTAATAGTTTTTTTTGCAGATTTAGAAAAGGGCGAAAGTGTGTTTACCAATGGAATGTTAAACGGAAATATTGCAAATCTCCTATTTGCGATACTGTTTTTAGGAATGTTTATTGCCAAGCTCATAATTGATTTGAAAAAAAAGACTGAGAAGGAAGAATGAAAAATCTAAAATTAAAAAGTGCTCGTGCAGCGCTCGATTTATCACAGCAGCAGCTTGCCGAAAAGGTTGGAGTGAGCCGACAAACAATAAATGCAATTGAAAAAGGAGATTATAATCCGACTATTAAGCTGTGCAGAGCGATATGCCACGTTCTGGGTAAAACGCTGGACGATCTATTCTGGGAAGAAAATTAAAATTGCAAACAAACACACTGCCATTCAAATAAGATGATAGTGTGTTTGTTATTTTT
>CACYEJ010000143.1 GCA_902773395.1 uncultured Ruminococcus sp. | reverse complement strand
TTTTGAAGTTTTGTTTTGACTTATATATATGAAAGCAGTTCAAAAACAAATACAAAATTCGAAACGCTTTCATTTAACAAAAAGTTATTACAAAGCACCGTATTAAATACAGCAAAGTCGGATACATAACATGTTAAAAAAGAGAGGTTTTTTTATATGACAGACGATCAGTTGCTTGAGCTTTTGCAGAGTGACCCTCAGCAAGGACTTGAAGCAGTTGTAAAGCGATATAGTGCATACGTCTTGAAAATAGCAACCACAAAGCTGCATGACGTCTGCACTAAGGAAGATATTGAAGAAGCAGTAAGCGATATATTTTTTCTCGTATTCAAAAGCGGACAGAAATGCAATTTTAAAATGAATTCACTCCGTGCATATATTTCGGTTATTGCATCAAGACACTGTATAAATGTTTTTAATAAGCATATCAGAAAATCGAATATTATCCCAATTGACGAAATTGCGGAAACTGCTGCAAGCGAGGACAAAGTATTCGAGGACAACGGCTTGGCGGAAGCAATACATAGCTTGGGCGAACCCGATGAATTTATTTTTATCCGAAAATATTTCTTCGGACAGACAAGCAAGGAAATCGCAAGCGAACTTAACATGAAAGCAAATACTATTGACAAGAGGATTTCACGAGGTCTTATTAAACTTAGAAAATTTTTGGAGGAGGAAATGTAATGGAAAAGAAACTGAACAATCTGGCTTTCGGCATTTCCAAAAACGATTCTGCAATTTTGGATAATGCGTTTGAAGATTTTGAAAGAAACGCAGAGATTACGGAAGAAGAGCAAGAACGCATTCTTTCCGCAGTCATGAGAAAGGCAGGATTTGATAACATGAGCGACAATAACAATATTACTAATATTAATAAAAAGGGGTCTAACAAGATGATTAAAGTAGTTTTCAGAAAAGTTGCGGCTGTTTTGGCTGCTGCGGTGTTGGCAACAGGTACAGTTTCAATGCTCGTTTCGGCAGACGTTTCAAATACATACGAAATGGTTTACTCAATCGCTCCGAGCATTGCACAGACTTTGAAACCGATTAACGTTTCATGCGAGAGCGAAGGCATTGAGATGAACGTTGTATCTGCAAGCATTGTTGACAATGAGGTCAATATTTATGTAGCCTTAAAGGACAATCAGGGCGACAGAATAGATTCGACAACAGACCTTTTCGACAGCTATTTCATCAGAACGCCTTTCGCTTTTGATTCAATGAGCGGCTGTGTCTTTGATAGATACGATGAGGAAAACAAAACAGCGTATTACTTTATTCATATTTCATCTATGGACGGCAAGAGCATTAAGAAATACAAGAACAAGAAGATTACTTTCTCTGCCAACACTCTCATCTCAGGCAAGAAGACAGAAGAGGTTGAGCTTACCGATATAGACCTGAACAGTGTTACCGAGAAAGAGTCGCATACTGTGGGCGACTTGGCTTACGGATACGGCGGACCAAAAGAGATTGTAGATAAAGACCTGAGAACATTCGAATTTTTGATTCCTGAAAGCGAACCGATTTGTGAAATCGAAAAGGATATCATGGTTACAGCGGTTGGCTACGTTGACGGAAAACTTCATGTTCAGACTTATTACAAGGACTCAGCAATAAACGGCAATTACGGTTTTCTCAGTATTGTTGACAAAGACGGAAACAAAATTGAGGGCGAAGACTGGTATTTCTCAGACGAAAACGATGACGCAAGCAGTTATATTGATAGTGTGTTTGATGTGCCTATGGATAAAATTTCCGATTACAAGCTTGTAGGCGAGTACACAACAACTGACACACGCATTGACGGCGACTGGGAAATAACCTTCAAGGTTGATTGATATATATACACGCACTTAACACGTTTAAAATAAAAAGTAATAGAGAGGTCGGCTGTCCATTATTCGAACAACCGACCTCTCTACGTTGAATTCTCCTTAGGGACAAATTTGGACGCAGCCGGAAAAGTCACCTAACCCAAAAAGTAGGTGTGCGTTATGCCTGTCGGGGCTTCCCGACCGTATTTCGTCTGGCGTTGCCAGTTTGCTATACCTGCTGTGCAGTGAACGACAATGTATTCAAAATGACGATTTTCAGCTGAGCTTCTCTTATTGTTGCTTTTACGTTTTGTGATATTGATTTACATGAATTAAATATCAAACAACGTATTATCCTCAACAGTTAAATCTGCTGTGTTAAAGTCGTTATCAACCGTAATCTCGTCTGTATTGCCAAAAGAAAGCGTATCCCATGTCGGCATGTTACTTGTTGCACTCACCGCCGCTGTAACATTTATATTAAAAATCTTTGTCTTTATCGTACCCTTGCTATCCTTAACTTTGACCTTGAATTTATATGTGTCAACATAATACGGCGAAAACTCCACAGTCGTTGCCGCACCGTAATCGGACTTTGTAGTCCAGCTTGCGGCATTGCTTCTCTTGTAATAAAAAGCATATTGATACGGAGCTGTACCACCCGAAGCCGCACCTGTAACCTGTATTGTTTTTCTTATCTCAACAGTTGTGGAAGTAACCGTGGATTCATTTGTCAAAGCTCCGGAGCCTTCACGATTGATGTAATTATATATTTCCCAATTGTCCATAAAATCAACCTCCAAACAGAACCCAGCCGCTTTTTGTAAGCCTGTACAAATTGCCCGTATCATCGCACAACGCCGTTGAACCCGTAGAAGCATTAGTAATCAAATCAAGCTTAGACACATCATCTTCGTCAAGACCGTAGTCGCTGCGTCCTTTGAAATTCGCATCGCCGTTCAGATTGACAGGGTAGATTGAACCGAAATCGGGCACACTCCCCTCGTCAAAAATCATATTCATAACAATAATTTGTGACATGAAATTCACTCCTTATAAAAATCTTATAAGCCAAAATCAGCTTATATAAGACCCTCATAAGCAGAGTAAAATTGCATGCAACTCTGCAATTATTTATCAATTTCGAGGGATTATCTTCCGAACCAGAAAAAGTTTTTACCGCCGTTTCGGACAATGCCTAACGGATAGTCGTTACAGCAATCCAATAAAATAAACGTACTATTGACAAATAGAGTAAAATAAAGATTTATACTCACGGTCTAAAACATTTACCGTTTAAAATTTCGTTCAACATTTTACAAAGGCTCTACCTTATGGAATCCGGTAAATCTCAACGCTTGTTAGTATAATATAAACAGCTCGGTGAGTCTTGTTA
>CACYEJ010000142.1 GCA_902773395.1 uncultured Ruminococcus sp. | reverse complement strand
GTCAGCGACGGGGCTCTGCCCTCGACCCGCAAATACCCCAAGGGCACTTCCTTCGGGGCGCCTTTGAAAAAGTTTGATCAAAACTTTAAATGCTAGATCTTTTAGATTTTGAGTATAGCAGCAATATTTTTACTTGTCATTCGTAAATGAAAATACGAATACATCATCTCTCTTCTGCCAGCCGAGAGCTGTCCAGAAGCTCTGACCGAGATTGTTATTTGTATAACAAAATATATGGGTTTTCTTAATACCGTCATTCACAAGAGCTTCGAGTGCCGTTAAAGCCATTCTCTTTGCAATATTATGCCGGCGATACTCCTCGGCAACTGCCATATGATGAATAAACCCACGTCTGCCGTCATGACCGCAAAGCACTGTGCCTACAATTTTTCCGTCAACTAAAGCAACCTGCGACATACCCGGATTTCTTTTCAGGTAGAATTCGATATTCTCCCTGCTGTCGGCATCGGATAAAGCACGCTTTGTGGTAATCTGCCACATTGCAAAGATTTCATCATAATCCTCAATTTTCATTGGTCTTATCTCGATATTCTTAATTTCAGACATATTAAAATACCTCACACATTTTTAATAGAACATTGTGCCAATGCCTTCGGCAGTCAACATTTCAATCAGAATAGAATGTGGAATTCTGCCGTCAATAATATACGCTCTTGATACGCCACGCCTTACCGCCTCAACGCAGCAATCTATTTTCGGAATCATGCCGCCGCTGATAATTCCCTCACGCTTGAGCATAGGAACCTCTGAAACATTAACACTTGGAATTAAAGTATTCTCATCGTCCTTATCACGCAAAAGTCCGCGGATATCCGTCATAAGAATAAGCTTGCACGCGCCAAGCTCAGCGGCAATTCTCGAAGCGGCTATATCAGCGTTGATATTGTACACATCGCCCTGATAGCTGCCTGCGACAGTGGAAATAATCGGCACAAACCCATTGTTAATAACATCGTTTATAACCTTTGGATTAACCTGAGTAATCTCGCCTACATAGCCGATATCCTCGCCTGTTATAAGCTTCTCTGCAACAAGCATATTTCCGTCAAGTCCGCAAAGACCAACCGCCGCTGCACCGCACTTTTGCAAATGCTGAACTAGGCTCTTGTTTACCTTGCCTGCAAGAACCATTTGCACGATGTCAATTGTTTCCTTATCGGTCACACGAAGTCCGTTTACAAACTTGCTCTCCTTATTAATCTTTTTGAGCATATCTGTAATTTCGGGACCGCCGCCGTGAACCAGCACAACGTTAATGCCTACAAGCTTCAAAAGCGCGATATCGCTCATTACAGCGCTCTTCAAATCTTCGTTTATCATGGCATTGCCGCCGTACTTAATTACAACTGTCTTGCCGTTATACTTTTGAATATACGGAAGCGCCTGTATCAATATATGGGCTTTTTCCGCATTTGAGATATTCATTTTTTATTCTCCCTCCTGTTTTATGGAAAATTATTCTATGTAAGATTTTGTTCTGTTCATATCGGTAACGAGGTCTGGATTTTCAGCTTTCATTTTTTGAATAAGCTCTTCAATCCTATCGGGATTATCCTTTAAAGCCTGAAGCTCCGTTTCGGTAATACCCACCAATTGAATAAATCCTGTTTCTCCGTAAATCGTATCAAGAGTGGGCAGCTCAGTATCATTGACAGTAATAAGAGCTGTTATCAGAGAATCCGTTCCTATATGAACAGACTTTCCGTTTCCTGCGACAAACTGACCGTTTTCAAAGAATCTTTTGGACTTATACGTATATCGGGCAAGATTTGACAGCATATCAATTGCCCACATACAATTCTTGGTATCGGACTCCTTTAGCTTAATAGTCATCTCATAGCCCCAATTGTTCCATTCGCCGCCGAAAGCTTCTTCATCAGCGTAAAGCATTGTCATTCCATAGGTAACTATATGCTTATAGCCTTTGGGAGAGGTGTAAACGGAGTATCCGTCCAGATATTCATCTCCGCCAAGCATTGCTCTCGAAGTGAGTACAGTACCGAAATGCTCAGGCTCTTGGTTAGGGTACAAGTCATTAAAGGCATTGTCGATAATGTCCCAGCCCGGCGCCCAGTCCTCTTCCTCTTTCATTCTTGAAATGAATTCTTCCTTTGTCATGTGCAGTACTCCTAAATTAATCTGTTGTGTTATTAAAAACTTTACCTTTGTCTTTCTTTGACCGGCAATTCGCAAGCTCTTGCCTGTTATGTTTTTACCGAAAGATTTTATTTTCTGGGGTGCATTATTTTATTTTTAT
>CACYEJ010000141.1 GCA_902773395.1 uncultured Ruminococcus sp. | reverse complement strand
TTCTTGGGGTGTTCCGTCACCCGCAAACTTTTGAAAAAGTTTGATCAAAACTTTTATATGCTAGATCTTTTAGATTTTGAGTATAATTTGCGAAGTAAAAAAAGAATCAGAAAGGAAGTCTTATCGTGAATAGGAAAGTTTATTACAGCAAAAAAACAGACTTGTTATTATTCATGACAGTTACGTTACTTTTTTTATCGGTGTGCATAGGCGTCCTTGCAATGCCGAAGGTATCCGTTGACGGAGCAAAGAATGGTTTAATGTACGCCTTTGGTGTATTAATACCCTCGCTGTTTCCATTTATGTTTCTGGCAAATTTTTCTGTGGAGTACGGTATTTCCGGTAAAATCGGCAGAGTATTGTCACCTTTTACTGAAAAAATTCTGTACCTTCCAGGAGAAGCCGGCGTAACCGTTTTGCTTAGTCTTATCGGAGGATTCCCTGTAGGTGCTGTCGGTATCAACGCATTGTACAAACAGGGAAAGATTTCCGAACAACAGGCTCAGCGAATGCTATGCTACTGTGTCAATTCCGGTCCGGCATTTCTAATAAGCGTTGTTGGCGCAGAGCTATATGACAGCGAACTGATTGGTATTGTTTTGTTTTCCGTGCAAATTGTTAGCAGTCTATTAATAGGTATTATATTGGGATTATCTGCCCGAAAAAAAGAACCTCTTGAAAGGTCATCAGCAATTTCTTACAAAGGTGTTGAATTTGCACCGGCATTTATTTTATCAGCGAAAACAGCTTGTGCTTCTACGATAAACCTATGTGCATTGGTAGTTTTGTTCTCGTCATTCAGTTCAGTTTTTTTGACAGCCTGTCATATTGACGGAGCTTCCTCAATCGGTATAATTATTAAAAGTTTGCTGGAGGTAACTGACGGGTGCAGCTGCATTTCCGGTGCTGGGCTTCCAATTTATATTACATCGCTTGCTGTGGGCTGGAGCGGATTATGTGTACACTTCCAGATTTTCGCCGCCGTGGAGGATTTAAAAGTCAACAAAACAAAATTTATGCTTGCAAGAATTTCAAGCGGTATTTTATCGGCAGCCTTCACCTATATTGCTGCTTTATTTATCAGAATTGACAGTGAGGTATTCTCCAATTTTGAGGAAAGCACGCCCTCGTTTAGCTCAACAAACTTTTATGGAAGTATGTCACTTTTTATTTCGAGTATTCTATTTTTGATTTTTATGAATACATATATTAGCGGAGTGATAAAATCTGACATTAACAACAATCAATAGGAGGTTTTTATTATGTGCGGAATTTCCGGCTGGTTCTCTGATACTGAGAAAATCAGCGACAAAATTAATATTATTTCAAGAATGAGTGAAACTCTCTGTCGGCGTGGTCCTGATGAACACGGAATGTACCTTGAAAGCAATGTGTGTATGCTTCACCGCCGCTTGACTGTCATTGACCCCGAAACTGGCAAACAGCCAATGACGGAGGCGGTCGGAGAGCAAAATGTCACACTCGTGTACAACGGTGAGCTTTACAACACCGAAGAGCTTCGTCAGGAGCTTATTTCTAATAACTTCACATTTAAGGGACATTCAGATACAGAGGTGCTGCTTAAAGCATATCTTCACTGGGGCAGGGATTGCGTGAACAGACTTAACGGAATTTTCGCCTTTGCAGTTCATGACGGAAGAAGCCGCTCACTTTTCATGGCAAGAGATCCTATTGGCGTAAAACCTTTCTTCTACTTTAAGTATGACGGGGGAATAATTTTCGGTTCGGAAATAAAAGCTCTTCTTGCTAATCCGTTGGTAAAGCCACAGATTGACGAGGAGGGTCTTATGGAAATTTTCTTTATAGGTCCGGGACGCACAAACGGCGGCGGTATTTTTAAGGGCGTTGGTGAGCTTATGCCCGGAGAATGTGCAGAGTACTGTGAGGGTACGCTTACTAAAAAACGCTACTTTAAGTTAACGGCAGCCGAACACCCCCACAACCGTGAGCAAACGATTGAGTACGTTCGTTATCTGCTTACCGATGCAATCAGGCGGCAGCTGATAAGCGATGTTCCTTTGTGTACATTTCTGTCGGGCGGACTTGACAGCAGCATTATATCTAATGTTGCAGCAGATTACTTTAAAGAAAAAAATGAGCAGCTCGACACTTATTCCGTAAATTATATTGACAATCAGAAATATTTTCAGAAAAGTATTTTTCAGCCAAATTCTGACGAGGAGTATATTGATATTATGGTGAAGCATATTTGCTCGAATCATCATCAAGTAATTCTCGAAAATACTGACTTGTACAATGCACTATTCGACGCAGTAAATGCCCGTGACCTACCGGGTATGGTTGACGTTGACTCTTCCCTGCTGCTGTTTTGCCGTGAGGTCAAGAAAGATTTTACCGTTGCATTGTCGGGCGAATGTGCAGATGAGCTGTTTGGCGGATATCCGTGGTATCACAATAAGGATATTTTATTTGAAGAATGTTTTCCGTGGTCGAGATCGCAGGATATCCGTAGAAGTATCCTGAAAGACGGATTTCTGCCGCATGGTGAGGAATACGTTCACGCACGCTATAATGAAACTATTACGCAGACTTACTCTCTCCCCTCGGATTCTCCGCACCAAAAACGTATGCGTGAGATGTTTATGCTCAACTTTCACTGGTTTATGCAGACTCTTCTTGACAGAAAGGATCGCTGCTCAATGTACAGCGGACTTGAAGTTCGAGTGCCATTCTGTGATTACAGAATTGTGAGCTACGCCTACAATATGCCGTGGGAGCTGAAAGCATTAAACGGTCGTGAAAAGGGAATCGTCAGAGAAGCTTTCTCCGATTTACTTCCCGAAACTATCACAAAACGTAAGAAAAGCCCCTATCCGAAAACATTTAACCCGATATATTTCAAGTTGACCGCAGAGGGTGCAATAAAGGTTCTTGAGGATAAAAGCTCGCCGCTGAATGAATTTCTCGATAAAAAAGGAGTTCTTGAAATCATACAAAATCCTGAGCAAATCTCCTCGCCATGGTATGGGCAGCTTATGAAAGCACCGCAGATACTTGCATATATCACAGAGGTTGATTATTGGTTTAAAAAATACAACGTTGAGATAGTTTAACAAAAGCCTGCTGCATATAGCGATTAAACCGTAATGCAGCAGGCGATTTAAATTTCTGAAAAGTCAAATCGGCGTCCGACTATATATCGGACACCGATTCGAGTGAGGTCTTCTATGTATAAACGTATTTTTCAGAAGCTATATATTATCAGATGAGTTCACCAATCTTATACTGACTCTGAATATTTACAGAAGCTCTCAATACCTCCAAAGAGTCAGCGGAATTGATCTTTTCGTTTCCGTCAACATCAGCGAGTTTCTTTGTATTCTCGTCAAAATCTTCAAGATTAACAGATTGTCTAAGAATCAACAATGCGTCCTTAGATGTGATCTTATCGTCCTTATCAACGTCACCGAGCTTGCCGATCTTCTCATCGTCCTTAGCAAGAATAACTTTCTCAGCCTCTTCAGCGTTGTACTTCTCGTCAGCACTGTATGTCTGATACTTAGCCCATACATCGTCAGCAGTTGTGCCGAATTCTTCAATAGCCTTCTTAACAACTTCCTTAGTTACAACGTCAGTTCCGTCAGCATTAGTTGCACCAAGATAATTCAGTACGAAAGAAGCAACCTTGTCTGCACGATCTGTGTTAGCTGTGATAACTGTACCCTGAATCTTACCTGTTGATGTGATAACCTTTGCAGGACCGAGATCTGTACCGCCGTCAAATGCAACCTCAATTGTTGTCTTGTTGCTATCTACAGGATTTTCAAGCTCGTTGCCTGTAAGGCTAGCTGTAAGACCAAATGCTGTACTATTGAACAAGCAATCGCAAGTCTGAATATCATTGCCCTTGTCGTGGAAGATTACATATACATCGTGAGAATCTCTGCCTGTGAGGTCAATCTCGTATGACTCAAATACGCCTGCCTTACCCTCTACAGGTGTACCGCCGATCTGAGCTGACTTAGCCCAAGTGCTGTCTTTTACCCAGCCGTCTTTTGTAGCATTCTCGCCTGTTGTGCCGTCCCAGATGTAGAAGCAAACACTCTCTGAATTCCAGTCGCCTGAATCAAAGAAGAATGTGCCGATATCTTTGATAACCTTCTTAGCCTCAGCCTCGTTGTACTTCTCGTTCTCGCTGTATGTGAGGTACTTCTCCCATACTGCATCAGCTGTTGTGCCAAACTCTTCAATAGCTTTCTTTACAACTTCCTTAGTTACAACTTCAGAACCGTCAGTCTTTGTTGAACCGAGATAATTCAATACGAAAGATGCAACTACGTCTGCACGGTCTGTGTTAGCTGTGATAACTGTACCCTGAATCTTACCTGTTGAAGTAATAACCTTTGCAGGACCAAGATCTGTGCCGCCGTCAAATGCAACCTCAATTGTTGTCTTGTTGCTGTCAATTGTATTTTCAAGCTCGTTGCCTGTAAGGCTTGCTGTAAGACCGAATGCTGTCTTATTGAACAGGCAGTCGCAAGTCTGAATATCGTTACCTTTGTCGTGGAAAATTACATATACATTGTGGTCATCTCTGCCTGTGAGGTCAATAGCGTATGACTCGAATACGCCAGCTTTTCCCTCTACCGGTGTACCGCCAATCAAAGCAGATTTAGCCCAAGTGCCGTCCTTAACCCAGCCGTCCTTTGTAGCGTTCTCGCCTGTTGTGCCGTCCCAAATATAGAAGCACATACTCTCTGATTTCCATGTGCCTGAATCAAAGAAAAATGTACCGATATCCTTAATAACCTTAGCAGCCTCTGCCTCGTTGTACTTTTCGTTGTCACTGTATGTGAGGTACTTTTCCCATACTGCATCAGCTGTTGTGCCGAACTCTTCGATAGCCTTCTTAACAACTTCCTTAGTTACAACGTCAGTTCCGTCAGCGTTAGTTGAGCCAAGATAATTCAATACGAAAGAAGCAACCTTATCTGCACGGTCAGTATTAGCTGTGATAACTTTACCCTGAATCTTACCTGTTGATGTGATAACCTTTGCAGGACCGAGATCTGTACCGCCGTCAAAAGCGACCTCAATTGTTGTCTTGTTGCTGTCTACAGTATTCTCAAGCTCATTACCTGTAAGACTTGCTGTAAGACCGAATGCTGTCTTATTAAACAAGCAGTCACAAGTTTGAATGTCGTTTCCCTTATCGTGGAAAATTACATAAACATCATGGTCATCTCTGTCTGTAAGGTCAATCTCGTATGACTCGAACACGCCTGCTTTTCCCTCTACCGGTGTACCGCCGATCTGAGCTGACTTAGCCCAAGTGCTGTCTTTTACCCAGCCGTCCTTTGTAGCGTTCTCACCTGTTGTGCCGTCCCAAATATAGAAACACATACTCTCTGAATTCCAGTCGCCTGAATCAAAGAAAAATGTGCCCTTATCTTCTGCGGAAGTCTCCTTTACTGCAACAGCCGCACTTGCAGTAACCGGCAATGACGAAGCAATGATAAGAGCTGCCAGCACGATAGAAATGTACTTCTTTCTCATTTTGTTTTCACTCCTGTTAAAATATAGTATCAATTCACGATTGATCTTTAACAAGTACTATTATATAACATATCAACAGTAATTTCAATAGATTTTCGAAAAAAATAGCAAAAAAATCATTTTTTCTTTAGAGGAAATAAAAGACTTCCGATCTAAAAAATCGGAAGTCTTGATTATGTTCTTTAAGAGATATTAAATTTTAAAAATTAATCCTCGATCTTCTTACGAGTAGCAACGATTGTACCTGCTGCTGCTGCGAGAACTGCTGCGAAAGCAACAACGCCTCTTGTGTCACCTGTAGAAGCTGTGTCTGCTGCACCACCGTCTGTAGTAGTGCCTGTTGTGCTTGTAGATGTAGCAGTTGTGCTTGTCTTAGTTGTTGAGCTACTGGAGCTGCCTGAACCTGAAGAACCTGAGCCTGAACCTGAAGAAGAATCTGTGCTTGTGTCTGTATCTGAAGTAGCCTCTGTAGGCTTAATGAGCTTCTTAGCTTCTTTAGCGTTGTAGTTCTCTTCGCCCTCGTGCTCCTGATATTTAGCCCATACTTCATCAGCAGTTGTGCCGAAACCAGAGATAGCATCTGCTACGCTCTCTTCTGTAACGAGCTCCTGATTTGTAACTTCATCCTTCTGACCGAGATACTTCAAAACGTAGTTAGCAACAACGCCCGGACGGTCTGTATCAGGAGTTACTACAGTACCCTGAACCTTACCTGTAGACGTAACGAGCTTTGCAGGACCAAGATCCGTACCGCCGTCAAAAGCAATAGCCTCAGCTGTCTTCTTGCTGTCTACCGGATTTTCGAGTATCTCGCCTGTTCTGTGGCATGTAAGACCCGATGCAGATGAGTTAATCAAGCAGTCAAATGTCTGAGCACCTGTATCCTTATCGTGCCAAATCAAATAGATCTTATGACCATCTCTGCCTGAGAAATCAATTTTGTAGGACTCATACTTGCCGTCCTTCTCCTCAACGCCAATGTTCTTTGAAGAAGCCCATGTATTATCGGAAACCCAACCATCTTTTGTAGCATACTCTGTGCCGCCGTTGCCATCAACGTCCCAAATATAGCAGCACATAATATGACCTGACCAGTTGCCCGGATCAAAGAAGATAGTATCTCCATCTTTTGATGCTTCTGTTTCTACCTCTGCTGCACTTGCACAAACGGCAGAAGCCGAAACTGCAAGAATAGCAGCCATAATCAAACTGATAAACTTCTTATTCATAATTATTTCCTCCTGTTAAAAATACGCCATAAATAAAAGACTAATATCAGTAGTCTAATTATACAACATGTTCTAAAAAAATGCAATACTTATTTTTTAAAAAAAGTTTACAAATTTTTTCAAAATTAGAAATATGTATGGCTATGTATAATAATCTCTTAAAGAAACCACGCAATCGAACACGAATAAACGTGTAAACCCCACAACAAAACGAAAGCACGATTTAATTAGAAATCATAACAACTGACGCTGCATAGCAAATCCAACATCAAATGGAAATAGTATGAGCTATCTCGTAAAGTTCTGTATTGAATACTCTTGGCATATTGAGGGCTTCTGTAATATCGTAGTCAACAATCTTGCCGTCAGTCATAGCAACTACTCTGTTGCCAACACCGTTTTCGAGAAGAGTAACAGCCTTGTAACCCATCTCACTTGCAACAACTCTATCACGAAGTGTAGGCGATCCGCCTCTCTGAACATGACCGAGAATTGTTGCTCTTGTTTCAATTCCTGTTCTTGTTTGAATATATGTTGCAAGCTCATCTACCTTGCCGACACCCTCGGCAACGACTATGATAAAATGTTTTTTGCCTGTACTCTGATTTGCAAGAATTCTAGCAATAACATCTCTCTCTATTTCGAACTCAACCTCCGGAACGAGAATTGAAGTTGCACCTACTGCAATACCTGTCTGCAAAGCGATGTCGCCACAGCGTCTGCCCATAACCTCAACTACAGAGCAGCGATCATGTGACTGAGCGGTATCACGAATTTTGTCAACCATTTCCATAGCGGTATTCATAGCGGTATCAAAGCCTACAGTATATTCGCTGCAAGCGATATCGTTGTCGATAGTACCCGGAATGGCAACGCAGGGAATACCCTCGTTAGTTAAATCCCTTGCACCTCTGAACGAACCGTCACCGCCGATTACAACAACGCCGGAAACACCCAATGTTCTGCAAAAATCAGCAGCCTTTTTTACACCAGCGGGAGAGTTGTACTCCTCGCTTCTTGCTGTATATAAAACCGTACCTCCACGGTGAATAATATCCGAAACACTGCGAAGGTTAAGCTCGCTTACATCACCAGTAAGAAGTCCATTATAACCACGACTTACTCCGTATACTTTCATTCCCTTGGAAATACCTGATCTTACAACAGCTCTTACAGCAGCATTCATACCCGGTGCATCACCGCCGCTTGTCAATACTGCAATAGCTTTCTGTGACATAAAAAGTCCTCCTTTAATATTCCAATCGCTTATATTATAATACATATTTAAAAAAATAACAAGTGGTTTTTTGAAAAAATATGTTAATCAACGAATTTTTTATTTTATTATAACTGCTTCCCTGCCTAAAACACGTACAAGTTCGTTAATCATTACATTATTTAGATAAACATAATTCTCGTATGGCAAATGTTTGTATTTTTTAGTATCGGCAAAATACAATGATACAGGACTTGTACCCTCGAAAACTGCAAACAGCTTCATCACATAATCATGCTCACGAGAGTTTTCCGAGGGCAGCTTCAAGTAAAGACGCTGCGGAGAATTGCTCTGTTTTTGCGGCGGCTTTTTTTCGGGCTGGCTCTCAGCCGCTTTCGGAGCTATCCTTAGGCGATCGCAAAGCAGCTTAGGCTCTTCGTCCTCCTTAGCACTCACATTTGCATATATCTCGACAACATTTCCCTCAAAGACAATGTTGCTGTACTCCGATAGCGTCCTCGGAAACACAAGCATTTCAATTCCGCCTGTCAAATCCTCGACATTCACAAAAGCCATCAAAGCATTATTCTTTGTGGTGGTAGTTTTTACCTTTTCAATAGAGGCGATTACACGCACTTTTTTCCCGTCATAGAAATGGCTGTTTTCGTGTATTTCGGTAATCTTGTCACATTTTACCGAGTTTATGAAAGCCTCATACTCACCGAGCGGATTACCCGAAAGATATAAGCCTGTCATTTCTTTCTCCATTGCGAGAAGATCACGAAGAGGAAACTCCGAGCAGGGCGGCGCGTCAAAGGCTTCCTGATTAGAAGCTTCATCGTCCTCGAAAAAAGACATCTGACCGTCAATGTTATTGCGGCGTTCCTGCTCTATGCTGTCCATTACACGTCGAGCCACGATTAGCATTTGGCGGCGGTTTAAGCCGAGATTATCAAGTGCCCCCGATTTTATCAGGCTTTCCACACCTCTTGTATTCAATCCCTTGCCGTAAATTCTGCTGCAAAAATCATAAAAGCTTTTGTACATGCCTTTCTCACGCTCTTTAACAATTGCACGAATAACGGCTGCACCCAGATTTTTTATCGCCATCATGCCGAACACGATACTGTTGCCGGACACTGTAAAGCCGAAGTCACTCCGATTAACGTGAGGCGGAAGCACATTAATCCCCAATCGTGTACATTCTGCAATATACAAAGGAAGTCTGCCGGAATTATCAAGCAGGCTTGTGAGCTGCGCCGCCATATACTCCTTTGGAAAATGGTACTTATACCATGCGGTCATATATGAAACCGTTGCATATGCCGCTGCGTGAGATTTATTAAAAGCATACGACGCAAAGCTCTCCATTTCACTGAAAATTTCAGCGGCAGTCCTCTCGTCAACACCTCGGCGAACACAACCCTCCACCTCGACATTGCCGTCCTTATCCACACTTCCGTGAATAAAAATCTCACGTTCTTTTGTCATAACGTCTTTTTTCTTCTTAGACATTGCCCTGCGAACAATATCCGCACGTCCTAAAGAATAGCCTGCAAGCGTTCTGAAAATCTGCATAACCTGTTCCTGATATACAATGCAGCCGTAGGTCACATCGAGAATACTTTTGAGAAGAGGGTGCTTATATTTGATTTTGCCGGGATTATGTCTGTTCTCGATATATGTCGGTATAGAGTCCATCGGGCCGGGGCGATATAGTGAAATCACGGCTATCAGATCTTCAACTGCTTCGGGCTTTAGCTGCATAATAACGTTTGTCATACCGGTTGATTCAAACTGAAACACACCCTGAGTATAGCCCTTTGACAGCATATCAAAAACCTTTTTGTCGCTGTAATCAATATCGTCATCGCTGAAATTCGGATACCGTTTCAAAATCATTTGTTTAGCATCGTTAAGCACGGTAAGATTTCGCAAGCCTAAAAAATCCATTTTCAGCAAACCGAGCTGTTCAAGTCTGGTCATCGTGTACTGAGTAACGACAGACTCGTCATTCTTTGCAAGCGGCACGTATGTATCAACTGGATCTCTCGTAATAACAACGCCGGCTGCATGAGTTGTTGCGTGGCGAGGCATTCCCTCAATGCTTTTTGCTGCGTCAATGAGCTGCTTTGTCTGTGAGTCTGTGTCGTAAAGACGTTTTAGCTCACTTGAAATAGAAAGAGCTTTATCTATTGTCATTCCGATATCAAACGGCACAAGCTTAGCTATATTGTCAACAGTCGAATACGGCATATCGAGAACTCTTCCTACATCACGGATTGAACCCCTTGCCGCCATTGTACCAAAGGCGATAATCTGTGCTACGTGGTCGGAGCCGTATTTTCTTATAACGTAGTCGATTACTTCCTGACGGCGTTCCTTACAGAAGTCAACGTCAAAGTCGGGCATACTCACTCTTTCCGGATTGAGGAAGCGTTCAAAAATAAGATTATATTTAATCGGATCAATACCCGTAATACCGATACAATACGCCGCAAGACTGCCTGCACCGGAGCCACGTCCGGGACCTACGGGAATTCCCTGAGATTTTGCATACTGTATAAAGTCATTTACAATCAAATAATAATCAACATAGCCCATTTTTCTGACAATATCGAGCTCATATTCAAGCCGATCAATCAGCGACTTATCGGGAACACTGCCATAATGACGATACAAACCGTCATAGCACTGACGTTTGAAATACTCAAAATGATCCTCTCCGTTAGGGACTTCAAAATGCGGAAGCTTCGTGTTACCGAACTCAAACTCCACATTGCATCTATCGGCAATAAGCTGCGTATTGTCAATAGCCTGAGGAACATCGGAAAAAAGAGTCCTCATTTCGCTTTCTGTTTTAATGTAAAATTCATCGGTTGGAAACTCCATTTTGTCGTTATCATTGACAGTATGGTTTGTTTGAATACACATCAGGATATTATGAGTTTCGGCGTCTTTCTTATCAACATAATGGCAGTCGTTCGTTGCAGCCAAAGGGATATTCAGGTCATGTGACATTTTAATTAAAGCTTTATTCACAACAGCCTGTTCGGGAATAAAATGGTTTTGCAGCTCAAGGAAAAAATTTCCGTCACCGAACAACTCTTTGTAATACCGAGCCTTTTCATAGGCACTTGCTAAATCGTCAGCAAGAATGGCTCTGGGAATCTCACCGGCAAGACACGCTGAAAGGCAGATTAATCCCTCGTGATATTTTTCGAGTAAACCTCTGTCAATTCTCGGTTTGCGATAAAAGCCCTCTGTCCATGCTATAGAAACCATTTTTATCAGATTTCGGTAGCCGGTCATATTCTCGCACAGCAAAATCATATGATAAGGGCGTGAATCAAGCTCAGCTGTTTTATCATACAGCGTTCGATTTGCGACATACACCTCACAGCCGATAATAGGCTTTATGCCTGCTTCTTTTGCTTCTATAAAAAAATCGACTGCGGCAAACATATTTCCGTGGTCTGTTACGGCAACGGCAGTCTGACCTTTTTCTTTTACAGATTTAACAAGAGTCTTTAAACGGCACGCACCGTCTAACAAAGAATATTCGCTATGTAGGTGCAAGTGTGCAAAAGCCATATGACCAACCTCTTTTTTAAAAATATTTTAGATAATTATACCATATTGTTTATAAAATTTCAAGCTAAGTTAAGCACTTATTCCTGCAATAATTCACATACTTATAATAAACATCATTAGGAATTTCTCATTAGGCTAGATATTCGGTGCGGAGAGATTTCAAAAAAGCTTAACTTCGCATTACGAGCAGAACAAAAAAGAGGGCAAATGCCCCCTTTATGTAAAAAGGTATATTATTAATTAAACAGCCTCTTCTTTTATTTTCTTGATTTTGAACATTCTCCTAAGGATAAAGCCGAGGAACTTCGGGTTGTCAATCACAATGAATTTCATAGAATTATGCCTCCCGTGATTTCATATCAGCAGCAACTCGATTTAAGGGCAAATGATAAAATTATCACTGCAACACCAATCATGAACAGTCCAAAGCCGCTTTCAAAAAATGACGCAACAATCAGACCTGCCCCAAACGAAAACGCACATTTCCATTTGCAATTCGTGCGGCACATTTTACCTCACCCCCTGTCGAATTTCGCTTTATTATATAATATACAAAATCCGAAAAAGTGTGATTGATAATTTAAAAAGGTTTAATCAAAAGTATGTTTTTTCACAACTCGTTATTAAAAGTGCCGTTCCGCTATGCAGAAAAATTTCCACTGTATCCTCAACGGCAATATTACTGATTGTATACGGAAAATCCGCCCGTACCTCCTTTTGAGTCATTGGATAATACATTCCTTTATAAGAAAGTTCGGCGGTAAAACTTGCAAACGGCATTACCGAAATTGTTTTTCCCTTTACCCCATGAATCACATTTCTCCCCTGCTTTAGCAGCATTACATCGTTGTACCTATCAGAAATAACTCCTGAGGCTCCGTTATTTTGAAGATACAGCAGCACTGAAAGATTTGCCAAGGTATGATCCAATCTGCCGCCTGTCGCTCCCAGAAAAACAAGATTTCTAAATCCACGCCGCACCGCCTCTTGTGCAGAGTGCATTGTATCGGTATCGTCTTTCTGAACTTGAAGCCGTATTATCTCCGTATGCTTGAAATAATCAAAGTTTTCAGAGGAATCAAAATCACCCACTATCAGATCAGGTTCAATACCTATTGAAATTAGCCTATTCAGACCGCCGTCGGCACATATGATATAATCGTCCGAACGAATATATTCCCTGATAAAATCTGTATCATATTCGGGTGACGCTGAGATAATCACACATCGTATTTGCTCTGTTACCATTTTTTCAAATCCTTTACCTCGTTGTACATTGCAACAAAGCTGTCATGACGGGATTTACTGATTTTTCCCTCGGAAACTGCTTCGACAACTGCACAGCCTTTTTCACAGAGATGATTGCAGGAATTAAACTGACACTGTCCAAGATATTCTTCAAACTCTGGAAAAGCATATTTCAGCTTATCCTTTTCGATAATCTCATATCTTTGCAAGTCAACCGTAGAGAATCCCGGAGTATCCGCAACGTAGCCGCTGCCAAATTTATACAGCTCCACAGAACGGGTTGTATGCTTTCCGCGTCCAAGCTTTTTGCTGATATCTCCCGTATCCAGCTCTAAATCAGGAAACAGAGCGTTTAGCAGCGAGGATTTCCCCACGCCGGAATTGCCTGTCAACGCAGTAGTTTTCCCGATAAGAAGCTCTCTGATTTCCTCCAGTCCCCTATTATCTACGCTGGAGAATTCTACGGTTTTAATCCCCGATAAGCTGTAAATTTCCGAAAGCTCTTTCGGGGATTTCAAGTCTGATTTTGAAAATACGATAATCGGTGTAATATCTTTTATAACAGCCGCTGCCGTCATCTTATCAATCACAAGCATATTAGGCGACGGCTCACAGGTAGATGCCACAATAATAAGCGTATCAATATTTGCAAGCGGCGGTCTTATAATGCTGTTCTTTCGCTCGTAAATCTCTTCAATCGCACAGTAACCGCTTTCCGGAACGGATATTCTTACCCTATCTCCCACAACAGGCTTAAAGCCCTTATTTCTGAAATTACCCCTTGCCTTACATTCATATACATTTTCGGCGGCTTCTACATAATAGAAACCGCCGATAGATTTTAATATAATGCCGTCAAGGGGTCTTGCCCCACTCACGCTTAATCCTCCAATGGTGACACGGTAGGATCGTCGTAATATATAGGCTCCTCCGGCTGTGAGGGTACATCAACATAAGGCTCCGGCTCTTCGCTTGAAGTATACTCATATTCAGACTCGTACTCTGAGCTTTCTTCCGGCTCGCTTGATTCAGGCTCCTCCTGCTGTGAGCTGGATTCATCTTCACGCTCGCTCTCCGGTTCGGACTCTTCATCTGAATCGGAATCAGGCGCGGCGATAAAGTCATATTTTTCTGTAAGCTCTACGGTATCATTTGCAAAATCGAATTTGTATACTCGATAGGTCTGCTCGTTAAGTGCAACAACTACGTTTATAGCACCCTCGGTACTCATTCTCGAAATAGTAATCGTGAAGTTTCTGGAGTACTTCGGCACAATAGACTTGGTATAGGAATTATCAACCTCACCGTCAATAATTACCTCAAACTTTACGGAAGAAGCAACATCTGCCGGAAGGTCAACCGTCTGTGTAAGGGAAACGTTTCTTGGCGGACCCTCGGAGAGAATTACCTTAACGTTTGTATCCTTATTCACCTTAGCGCCGCGCAAAGGATTCTGCGCAACGATTTTATCCTTGGCAACTGTACTCGGCATATAGGAGTAACCGTCATAGTTAAGACCTACTTCTTTAAGCTTCGTCTGTGCTTCGGTAAGAGTAAGACCTACGAGATTCGGTACTTCAACCTTTGCTTCTCCTGCCTTTTTACTTACGTAAATCTTGATAGATGAACCTATAGTAACCTTTGCACCGGCTGACGGATACGTCTGCTTTACGTAGCCTTCCGCTGTCTGGTTATCGAGAACCATCAGAACCTCCGGAACAAGGTTGACTGATTTTATCTTCTGAACGGCGTCGTCCTTTGTTCTGCCGTCTACGTTCGGAAGATTCAATGTAGTTTCCTCTGAATTAACGGTAATCTGAATTGTCGAGCCTTCCTTGATTTTCTTCTCACTCGGCTGCGGATTCTGACTAAGAATAATGTCAATCGGCTTATCTGCATCGTAAACATTTGTAACGTCCCACTTAAAGTTATATGTTACCTTATCTTTATTTACTGCGTTAAAGTCTAGTCCGATAAGGTTCGGAACAAGAACATCTGTAGTCGAGTTATTACTGAAGCCCTTGAACACCGCAAGCACAAGGAACACCAAACAAACAGCAACGAACGCAATCAATGCACCGCCGACAATCTGAACAACCGGACTCGATTTCCTCTCGTCGTCGTCAATGTCGTCCTCCCAGTCATCTTCGTCCTTGTACGGAGCTTCCGTGTCGATCTTCTTAACTGTATTGACCTTCGGCTTCTCAGGCTCTTCGTCAACATCGTCATAATTAAAATTGAAGCGAATTGAAGGATTCTTCTTGAACTTAATAAGATCGCTGTACATTTCAGCAGCAGAGCGATATCTCTTCTTAGGCTCTTTCTGCATTGTCTTGATGATGATTTCTTCAAGACCAACCGGAATATCCGGATTAAGCTTTCTTGGCGGCTCAGGGTCTGACTGGAGCTGCATTATTGCAACGGAAACTGCATTGTCCGCATCAAACGGAAGCTTTCCGGTGAGCATCTCGTACATCATCACGCCAAGCGAGTAAAGATCAGACTTTGCGTCTGTAGACTCTCCTCTTGCCTGCTCAGGTGAAATGTAGTGAACCGAACCTATAGCCTTGTTTGTCATCGTCATAGAGCGTGTTGTATTTTTTGAGAAACGAGCAATACCAAAATCTGTCACCTTGATAGTACCGTCCTCAAGAAGCATAATGTTCTGAGGCTTCACGTCACGATGAATAATTCCCTTGTCGTGTGCGTGCTGGAGTGCTTTCAGAATTTGCAGAACAAAGTGAATTGTTTCCTTTAAATTGACAGGACCCTGCTTCTCAATATAATCCTTGAGAGTAATTCCGTCAATGTACTCCATTACGATGTACTGAATTCTGTCACCAAAGCTTACGTCATACACCTTAACAATATTAGGGTGCGACAGAACAGCGATTGCCTTTGATTCGTCCTTAAAACGTCTTATAAATTCATCATTGCCCAAATACTCATCTCTAAGAATTTTTATGGCAACGGGTATCTGATCTTCTATATCCCATGCACTGTAAACGACAGCCATGCCACCCTCGCCGATTACTTCGCCGATTTCATAACGGCCGTCAAGTCGCTTACCTACATACTTATCCTCCGCCATAACTTTCTCTCCTTTTCCCTTTTCTTTACTCATTCACCAAAACGGTCACGGTAATGTTGTCACTGCCGCCCCGCTCCTTTGCAAGCTCCACGAACTGCTCGGCTATTTTGTCGTGAGGCGTTGCATTAACTACCTCCAGCAGCTCATGTGTTTCAAAATAATTACTCATTCCGTCTGTACACATAATCAGGATATCCCCCTCTTTATACGGACGAGTAATATAATCAACATCAAGCTTTTCCTCTACTCCCAAAGCTCTCGTGATAAAGTTCTTACTGGGATGAACACGAGCCTCCTCAGGCGTAATCTGACCCCTGTCAACAAGCTGCTGAACAAGAGAGTGATCTACAGTCACCTGCGAAATCTCGCCGCCGCTTACAAGATAAACCCTGCTGTCACCAGCGTGAACAACGTAAAGCTTCTGATCCTTAATCAATGCAAGCTCGACAGTAGTACCCATTCCTCTAAGATTTTCACGTTCACAAGACATAGTGAAAACCTTGCTGTTTGCGGACATTACAGCCGACACCAGAAGCTCTCTGAGTTTATCGTCGTCCATATCGAAACGAAAGCCCTCACAAAGTACTCTGCTGATTTCTTCAACTGCCTCGGAGCTTGCAACACTTCCGCCGTTCGCTCCGCCCATTCCGTCGCAAACCACAGACCAAGCACAGTCATCGGATATTTTGCCAAAACGGCATGAATCCTGATTGGTGCTTCTGACCAGACCTACGTCGGTCTTAAAGAATATCTGCAATTTTCTTCCTCCTTTGCCTTATGATTCAACTGAAATATTCTTAGTAATTGTATTTCTCCTCAGCTGACCGCATGAAGCATTAATATCCGAACCGAGTGTTCTTCTAACAGTTGCAGTAATGCCTGCTTTGCCGAGAATACTTATAAAGGCTTTTTGCCTTTCAATCTTACTTTTTATATATCCTGTACCCTCTACCGAGTTGACAGGAATCAAATTCACATGACACAGAATTCCTTTAAGCCGTTTAGCCAGCTCCCTTGCACATTCGTCCGAATCATTCACGCCGCTTATCATCGCATATTCAAAGGATATTCTCCTGCCAGTGGTACTTGCATAATGGCGGCACGCTTTCAGCAGATCCTCAATAGGATACCGTTTATTTACGGGCATTGTACGGCTTCGTATCTCGTTATTTGGTGCGTGAAGCGATACCGACAAAGTGAGCTGAAAGTCCTCTTTTTCCAAATCGTAAATCCTGTTCACCAATCCGCACGTAGAAAGCGAAATATGACGCATACCTATATTGAGTCCCTCATCTGCCGAAACGAGCCTGAGAAACTTTACCACATTGTCGTAATTATCGAGAGGTTCGCCCATACCCATAAGAACAATATTTGATATTCTGATTTCAAGATCCTTTTGTGCAGCTTGAATTTGCGAAAGCATTTCCGACGGAGATAGATTTCTCGAAAATCCGCTCCTGCCAGTTGCACAGAACGTACAGCCCATTTTACAGCCAACCTGAGTTGATATACAAATCGTATATCCATGATGATATTTAATCACAACGCTTTCAACGAATTCGCCGTCATTGAATTTAAATAAATACTTAACTGTTTTATCATAAACCGAAATGAGTTTTTTTTCAATATTTGCAACAGAGATGTAATAAT
>CACYEJ010000140.1 GCA_902773395.1 uncultured Ruminococcus sp. | reverse complement strand
TTGGGGTGTTCCGTCACCCGAAAATACCCCAAGGGCACTTCCTTCGGGGCGCCTTTGAAAAAGTTTGATCAAAACTTTTATATGCTATATCTTTTAGATTTTGAGTATAAAACTTGCGTGTCGAGAGGAAGCAATGAAAAAATAAATAATTTAAACAATTGTTCCTCCTCCAACAACTACGTCACCGTCATACAGTACAATTGCCTGTCCTTTTGTAATAGCTCGCTGAGGTTCATCGAATTCTATCTTTAATGTATCTTCATCAACCTGAATTGCTGTTGCCCATTGCTCTTGTTGACGATATCGAACCTTCGCTTTAACTCTCATAGGATTGTAAAGGTTGGGAACAGCTATAAGATTAATTGACTTCGCTGTAACTGACGTAGAGAATAGATCCTCGTTATCGCCTATTACAACAGTGTTGTTTTCACGGTTTACCTCGATAACATACATAGGGTGGTCAAGGGCAAGTCCAAGCCCTTTTCGCTGACCTACTGTATATCGAATAATACCCTTGTGGCGTCCCATAAAGTTACCGTTTTTATCTACAAAATCTCCCTCAGGATATGTTCTGCCGGTATAACTCTCGATAAAATCTGAGTATTTACCGTTTACCACAAAACAGATATCTTGACTGTCATGCTTTGCGGCGTTCACAAAGCCGTTTTCTTCGGCAATTTTTCTAACCTCCGGCTTGCTCATTCCGCCCAATGGAAACATCGTATGAGCAAGCTGTTCCTGCGTCAGAGAATATAGCACATAGCTCTGGTCTTTGTTGCTGTCAATTGCTTTTTTTAGGAGATAGCGGTTTGTTTCTTCGTTAAATTCAACTTGAGCATAGTGACCTGTGACTACATAATCATAGCCTAGCTCCTGTGCACGAGAGAACAGCTTGTCAAATTTCAAATAACGGTTGCAGTCAATGCAGGGGTTAGGTGTTCTGCCATTTTCGTAGGCATCTACGAATTTGTCGATAACATCTTCTTTGAACCTGTCAGAGAAGTTAAAGACATAGTACGGCATATTCAGTCTGTAGGCAACACTTCGGGCGTCCTCAACGTCCTCAAGCGAACAGCATGTATTCTCTCTTATGTCAACCTCTTCATTGTGGAAAAGCTTCATTGTCACGCCCATGCACTCGAAGCCTTTCTGCGTTGTAAGAAAAGCGGCAACGCTGGAGTCTACACCGCCGCTCATTGCGATTAAAGCTTTCTTATTCATATTATCCCAGCTCAATCATCTTGTCAATACATACCTTAGCTTTGGCTCTTGTTTCATCGTCAAGTGTAATCTCTTCGCCGCCAGTTCCCATAATGGTATTGTATACATCAACAAGAGTTGTAGATTTCATATTTGGGCAAATCAAATTCTTCGAAAGTGGATAGAAGTTCTTGCCGGGGCAGTCGTAAGCGAGGTGAGCAGCAATAGCAATTTCCGTACCGATAATAAATTCTTTCTTGTCGGACTTTGCTGCGTAATCCATAATCGCCGAGGTAGAGCCAACAAAGTCTGCAAGCTCAACAACTCCCGGAACGCACTCAGGGTGTACAAGAAGCTCGGCGTTCGGGTGAAGCTCCTTAGCTGCCTTTGCTTCCTTAGGAGTAACACGAGCGTGAATTGGACAGCCTCCGTTGAGAAGCTTGAATGTCTTTTCAGGAACCTGCTCAGCTACGTAATGACCGAGATTACAGTCGGGAATAAACAAAATTTTGTCGTTGTCAATCTTCCTTACAATCTTCACGGCAGATGACGAGGTAACACAAACATCACATATGGTTTTGAGGTCAGTGGTGGTATTGATGTAAGCGACTACAGTGTAGTCAGGGTAGTTCTCTTTAACAGCGGCAATCATCTCCTTATCCATTTGCTCAGCCATTGGACAGCCTGCAATCGGATTAGAGAGGTAGACAGTCTTTTCGGGTGAAAGGAGCTTAACGGTTTCAGCCATAAAGCGAACGCCGCACATGATAACCGTTTTATGCGGAACCTGTGAAGCTTTTACGCTAAGCTGAAAAGAGTCGCCTGTAAAATCTGCAATCTCTGTAATCTCTCTGGTCTGATAGCTGTGAGCAAGGATACAGATATCCTTTTCCTTTTTTAGTCTTAGAATTTCCTGCTGTAGATCGGGTATGTTCATATTTATCAATACTCCTTTTGGTAGCGGCTGTATTGCCGGTTTTAGTTTGCTATAGGACTTTCCGTATAGCTGTATATACATTTATAATTATACCATTTTAATCGGTTTACTACAATATGAAATTAGAATTTTTTTAGATTTATTGTTTAAATCATTAAGATTCAAACAATAAGGGGCGAAGCACATCACCTGTGTTCGCCCCAAAATATTTATTATAAGATTGGAATTACTTTACTTTCCAAAGCTCCTTAGCGTACTGGAGAATAGTTCTGTCAGAACTGAACTTGCCTGCATTAGCAACGTTCATCAAGCACTTCTTACCGAATGCACTTCTGTCAGCATAATCAGCATTAGCCTTAATCTTAGCGTCTACATATGACGGGAGATCGAGGAGAATGAAGTAGTGGTCAGGTGAATGCCAATGAGCACCATAAACAATTGAATGATAAAGCTCTCTGAAGCTGCCCTCACCGTCGCCATACTTGCCGCCGTCACTAAATGTGCCGTTTACAAGTGTGTCGATAACCTTCTTAATCTCATTGCTGCTGTCATAGATAGCCTTTGAGCTGTAAGAATTCTTAGCCTTAAGCTCGTCAATCTTCTCCACTCTAGCACCGAAGATATACTCGTTCTCTTCGCCTGCTTCCTGCGCAATCTCAACGTTAGCACCGTCGTAAGTACCGAGTGTAACAGCGCCGTTGAGCATGAACTTCATGTTGCCTGTACCGGAAGCCTCTGTACCAGCTGTGGAAATCTGCTCGGAGAAATCAGCGGCAGTAACGATCTTCTCAGCGTAGGAAACATTGTAGTTGGATACAAATACAACCTTGATCTTGTTGTTTACAGCAGGATCGTTGTTTACAACTCTTGCAATCTCGTTGATGTACTTAATGATAGCCTTAGCTCTTGCATAGCCCGGAGCTGCCTTTGCGCCGAAGATAAATGCAGTCGGCTGCCAG